>NZ_BAACAP010000149.1:0-38042 GCF_045865695.1 Scytonema hankhaensis NUACC26 | reverse complement strand
GGTGCTGGCTAATCCAATTATTACTGCTCCCATTATTGGTGCTAGTCGTCCAGAACAACTGACTGACACCCTCAAGGCAGTGGAAGTAAAACTTGACGACAGTTTAAAACAAAAGCTAGACGACATCACTGCTGAATATCGCAAAGGAGATTCTGTGCGCTAAGCTTGTCATTCTAATGCGTCGGTTGCCAACTGTACAGTAAGCCCATCGTATTAAAGAGCGCTGTAAGTGTTGAAAGTTAGTTCTTATCAGTCTGTCAGGGAGAAACTTAAGTGATACGACGCCGCCGTTCTTTAATCAAAAGACCACGTTCATCTCAACCATTCCAACGTGCTGCCGATGCACCACCTCTGCCGTCAACAACCTTCAGGTTCATTTGCTATTTTGTTAACCAGTTCCGTTGGTGGTATGTGGCAATGGTAATTTTGGAGGTGATACACGCAACCTGTGGTATAATGCTGCCTTATGCCATTGGCGAGATCGTCCGAAGCGTGACGCGATCTACGGGCGACACCAGACCCATTTTTGAAGCAGTGAGACAACCTCTGATGCTGTTCACCGTTTTGAGTGTGGGTGAAGTGGTATTCGGGCGAGCAGCTGGTCTTGTGCAGACTCTCCTCCACCCGATCCACCGACAGCAAATTGTCCGCTCCCTATATGCATACTTACAGCAACATTCGCATCGCTATCTGAGCAGTAGTTTTGCTGGGGCATTGGCACATCGTATTAGCGAAACCTCTTTGGGTGTGACGCAAACGATGCAAATGATGATTACTGAGTTTATGCCAGTCATTATTGTATATATTATCTCCGTAATATTACTCAATCACGCCTATCCTCCTCTTGCTGCACTGGTCGGGGTATGGGCAGTTCTTTTCATCAGTATTTCGTTTTGGTTAGCAACTCGTTGCCGAATTCACTCTCGAAGAGCTGCCGCCGCAAGAAGTGACACAACTGGCATTATCGTAGATTCTGTAACAAATCTTATAAGTAGCCGCCTGTTTGCTCGTTTAGGTTTTGAACGACGCTATTTGAATGAGCGATTAAAGTACGAACTCAAAGAGGTGAGAAAGTCAAACTGGTACTCGGAGCGAATCCGCTGGTTTCAGTTTATCTCAGCAGCTATTCTAAAAATCGGCACTCTGTATTACTCGCTCTACCTCTGGAGTCAAGGCAAAATTGCTGCTGCTGACTTCGTGGTAGCCACTAGTTTGTCGCTGTTGATTATTAGTGAAGCTCGTAATTTAAGTAAACGATTTCTAGAGTTTTTTGAACATATCGGTAATATTGCTAATGGTGTCTACACTATTGTTCAACCTCACGAGTTGATCGATCGCGATAACGCAATTGCCCATTCAATTACCCAGGGACGCATTGAATTTCGGCGAGTCAATTTTAACTATTCAACTGAGAAAAAAGTATTCCACAACCTTTCTGTTATCATTGAACCCGGTCAACGTGTGGGGCTAGTGGGCTACTCCGGCTCTGGTAAATCTACTTTTGTCAATTTGATTTTGCGGTTGTTCGACCCCCAATCTGGACAAATTCTTATTGATGGAGTCGATATTCGAGATATGACTCAGGATGCCCTCCACTCCCAGATTAGCTTAATTCCTCAAGATCCATCTCTGTTCCATCGCACGTTACTAGAAAATATTCGTTATGGGCGACTCGAAGCAAGGGATGAAGAAGTTTTTGAAGCATCATCTAAGGCTTATGCCCACGATTTTATCACGCCAATGGCAGAGGGTTATTATTCTCTGGTGGGGGAACGCGGTGTTAAACTATCAGGAGGACAGAGACAGCGTATTGCGATCGCTCGGGTCGTTCTCAAAGATGCACCAATCCTGATTTTAGATGAAGCCACCTCCAGCCTCGACTCGATTACCGAAAAAGCGATCCAAGATACCCTAGATTCAGTGATGCATAATAAAACAACGATTGTAGTAGCTCATCGCTTGTCTACCATCGCCCATCTAGACCGCATTTTGGTGTTCGATGCAGGTCGTATTGTCGAAGATGGTACTCATGCCGAACTCTTAGCACTTGGCGGTGCTTACCATAGGTTATGGAAAATGCAGGTAGATGGATTCCTTCCTGTAGAAGCGGTTTAACAGTTAGTCAAATAATTAGGTATACTTAAACAAGGAATTCCTACGGATGAAAATAAGACAACTTTAAGAAACTTTACAAGAGGTACAAACATGAAAACAGAACACCAAAGGCAAGAAATAATTAAAGCTATTAACATACTGCTAAATCAAGCTTACGATAGTACTTTAGATGAGATCTACGCATTACTTCAAAAAATCGAAGCTGAAGAGGATGAAAACGATTTAAGAGCCTATAATGCTGCTAAAAGTGATAGAGAAAATAATAGTCTTATCGCATGGGATGAAATTAAAAAAGAAATTGCTGATGAAAGAAAAAAGGACGTAGCGTGATTTACGAAATTAAATTCACAAAAGCTGCGCGAAAAATGTTTAGAAAACTCTCTCAAGAATTGCAAGACCGCATACAAATCAAAATAGATGATTTAGCAATAGAACCACGTCCTAACGGAGTTAAAAAGTTACAAGGTAAAGAAAATTCTTATCGAATTAGAGTAGGCGATTATCGCATTATATACGATATTTTTGATGATGTTCTATTGATAAGCGTTGTGGAAATCGGACATCGTAGCCAGGTATATAAAGACAACAGTTAACAATCAAGAAAACTTTGATGGGCAATGCCCACCTAGCCCTTTTAAGGTAAAGGTTTATACTAAATAAGTAAATGTTGAACTACCTTTAGCAAATAAAACCACTCAGGAGTAAAGTTAGAGGAATCTGCATTCTAGCGAATCGATCGGCAAGGTTCTAATAGCTTGACAATCTCGTAAATTTAATATTCAATGGCTTTTGAGAAACGCTTCAATCCGGTTCTTTCCCTATCAAGAGAGGAATTCATTAGCAAGATCGGCACTGGTATTCCTGCTAAACCACTGGAGATGGAGACCATTATACGCTACAACCAGGGGCGCTAGATGGATAAGGTGAAAACCAAAACCGTAGTTTTAGGACTAAGGGAAAATCTAACCCAGTTCGGTTTGCTCGTCCTTGTTAATGCCTTTGTTGGCGGTATGGTCGGGCTAGAGCGCACTGTTTTGCCGTTAATTGCTGAACAGGATTTTGGACTAACATCCAAAAGTGCGATTCTTTCCTTCATTGTGAGTTTTGGAATCGTCAAGGCATTGACCAATCTAATTACAGGGCGCTACTCAGAGGTGGTGGGTCGCAAAAATCTTTTAGTTTTGGGCTGGCTCGTAGGGCTACCCGTACCTTGGTTGATTATTTGGGCACCTTCTTGGGGTTGGGTTACGGTTGCGAATGTCTTACTGGGGATGAACCAAGGGCTGTGTTGGTCTACCACAGTCATCATGAAAATTGACTTGGTAGGTTCAATACGACGTGGTTTTGCAATGGGGTTAAACGAATTTGCAGGTTATATCGCTGTGTCTCTAGCTGCTTTAGCTTCAGGTTATCTGGCAAGTCTTTATGGTTTACGCCCTGTTCCGTTTTACTTAGGCATTGGGTTTGCCGTTCTAGGATTAGTGTTATCTATTCTCTTTGTGTGCGATACCACTGAACACGCTCGAACTGAAACCAAAAATCGAAGTGCAACTCAGTCCCTCAGTGGAGAAGCTCTTTCCTTTTGGGAAGTGTTTCAAAAATCAAGCTGGGGCGATCGCAATCTATTTTCCTGTAGCCAAGCTGGGTTAGTGAATAACCTTAACGACGGCATGGCTTGGGGGCTATTTCCGCTGTTTTTTGCCAGTGCCGGAATTGACGTGAATCGCATTGGCATCTTAGCGGCGGTCTATCCGGCAGTCTGGGGACTGGCACAACTTATCACCGGAGGGCTGTCAGATCTTTGGGGACGCAAGTGGTTGATTTCTGCGGGAATGTGGATTCAGGCAGTGGGAATTTGGTTGATTGTTGCAACCCGTGATTTTCAGCCCTGGACAGCCGGAATGATTTTGCTGGGGTTAGGAACAGCCTTTGTCTACCCCACGTTACTCGCTGCGATCGGTGATGTAGCGCATCCCACTTGGAGAGCTTCAGCCGTTGGTGTTTATCGAATGTGGCGAGATCTGGGATACGCTATCGGTGCTCTAATGACAGGCATTGTTGCAGACTTGCTAGGACTCTCGTCAGCGATTAGTTTGGTGGCTCTCGTGACGTTTGCATCTGGAGTAATTGTAGCGTTTAGAATGCAAGAAACCAGTCATAGAATCCTAAAATGAATACTATTCAACTAGCAACTCGGCATTAGATCTGTTGCAATATATTTTTCGTTTGTCGTATATTTCATAGTTAAATTTATCTGCGTCCATCTGCGTTCATCTGCGGTTAATTATTCTTTCTGTACCTCATGAATGTGGGAATTGCCGTAATTATTCTTTTTACTAAGATAATATAGCCATTTGTATAAATATCCAGCGCCTCCAAATTAGGAAGGCAGTAAAAGAAGCCGTCTGTAACTTTGTTTCAGTTAACAAATTTTTAAGAGTTCCAAATCAGGTGCATTCAAATTATTATTATTGACTATAATATGTGCTTTCAACATTGGATTACAGTCATCTATATACATCATTGATGCCTTATGATAGCGCTCTAAATACCTTTTTTCTGCTGCTGATTCTCCTCCAAGGCGTGCTCGATCTCTTTGAATACCTCGATTTAAAGCAATTTTAAAATCAGTATGAAAAAAAATGCGAAAGTCCCAATAATCATTTAGCTTTTCTTTAAACAAGAAAGTGCCATCAACAACTAGAATTGTATTTCTAGCCGCAACTTGTGGCTCAGGATTTACAGAAATATCTGTTTCTAAGTCAAGAGATTTAGTTTGATAAGTTAAATTACCTCCTTTACCCAATGGTTTTAGTAGACGTTTTATAAGTGCATCATAATCATGAGCATTCTCATAATAAGCATGAGCTAAACTTTGAGCTTCGTAATAGCGTAGCTTTTTGGGGTTATGAAAATCATCGATAGATGCTTTAATACAGGGATAGCCTCGGCTGCTTGTAGCACGATCGCTTCGGCTGCAAAGGCGTTGGCAGCAATCTGACCGACAGTCTGCTGCAAGAGCGGGTCATCTGCTGCTTGCTCGGCTACAGCATGGTAAAAAGTCCGAGGTCGGGTATGGACGAGCTTTTTTGCATCCTCTAAAACACTACGAATAATACCAGCGTTAATTGCAGTCAGAAACAATTGTGGGACAATGTTGTAAGGTGAGTTATCTTTGTCTGTATCTGTATCAAAAAATACTTCATCTGCTTCTACGCGAACATTTGTGAACGTAGTAGTTCCCGTACCCGTCAGCCTTTGCCCAAATCCGTCCCAGTCATCCACAAGCTCAATCCCCTCGCGTTTAGTAGGTAGCAGCGCGATCGCTATGGTATCGTCAGGTGCTAGTAGTCGCACGAATATCCAGTCTGCATAAAGGCTACCAGTACTGTAATATTTCGTCCCGTTTAGACGATAGCCATCGTTATCGGGTGTCAATTTCGTATTCACCACCGCACCACCGCCAGCTCGTTTGACTTCTAGTTCGGTTGAAGCAAGTCCAATAATCGCCCCATCAACAATTGCCTTCAGCCATCGACGATTCCTCTCACTACGCTGAGAACGTAAAATCCGCTCCGTCACAGAGAAATGGTTCCGCACAATGTGAGCAACATTTGGATCGGCTTCCCCTAATCGAATGACGACCTCAAAAGGAAAGAAGGGATACGATCGCGATCGGTCGATCCAATGTATTGCATAACTGTATCTTATACCATTGATTATATTTATTTCTATATTTAGACATATTGACAAAATTCGCTTGCTTTTCAGGTGTGTTGAATGTATACTTATTGACCATGAGAAGGACAAATTTTCTTGTGCCAATGCAACTAACGAACAAACTTAAATACTCAATACTAGCCTTGTTAGCGCTGACAAAAAATCATGGCAACAGCGAACCATTGCAAACGCACGAAATAGAAGCGCTACAAGGTTTAGCTAACCGCAATTTAGAATCACTGTTAACAACTTTAAAACGTGGTGGTTTGGTTAAGAGTATACGTGGCTCTCAAGGAGGTTATCTTCTGGCGCGAGAACCTGAAGAGATTACAATTTTGGATGTTTTTAGTTGTGTTGAAGAATTAGATACTTTTCTATCACCAAAGTCCACTTCACTGAAAATTACAGAGAAAAGTTTAATACAGGATTTACGGGTTGAAACATATCAAGCTGCTTTTTCGGTTCTACAAAAGTATACGCTCTCAAACCTTTATCATCAGCAAGAAAAGTTAAGAACAGTGCATATGTACTATATTTGAGAGTACCATCATTTTTATCTATCACTTTGAAAACAAAGAGTATTTGCTCTTATCGTTGGCTCGGCGTACATTAAGAGACATGAGGCGAAACACAAATAACAAAAACGCTGAGGTGCAAGATGAAGCTGACAAATAAAACATTATCAAACCCTGCTGATACAAAAGTTGTTCAAAATTCCTCTATTGTTGAGAAACAGCAATCTGTCACCCAAAACATCACAACTCAAGAATTGACACCAGGACAGCGCCTTGCAGATAAATTAGCAGCACAAGTAGGTTCTTGGGGATTTCTCATCGGTCAAAGTGCGATATTGGCAGGATGGGTCGGTGTGAATTCCATACCAGGATTGCCTCATTGGGATGAGTCACCATTCATGATGCTAAACTTAGTTTTTTCCTTTGCATCAGCTTACACAGCTCCTGTAGTGTTGATGAGTCAGAACCGTCAATCGGATACTGACCGCAGAAATGCTGAAATTGACTACCAAGTGAATCTTAGAGCCGGACAAAATATTGAACTTTTGCATGAGAAATTGGATGAATTGCATGCTCAAAAGTTAAATGAACTAACACAAATCATTAAAGAGCAACAACAAGCTATGAATGAGATTAAACTCGCTTTAGTGACTGAATCTCAAACGGTTAAATTACATTTAGTGACTCCAAGTAACGTTCAAACCAATCATAAATTTCCTTCAACTTCCCATCATGGACTTTTGAGTGCAGAGCAACAAATTGAGAACAATAAAAAAGTTTCTGAAGAGTTGGTTCGTTGGTAAGAGTTAAAATCCACGCATGATATCACCCTTTGCACTGGGAGATTGCTTCGCTAAAGGTATTATCCCATAGTGGTTCCACATTAAGCTTGGATGGGATCGCACCAGCTTTGAAAAAAGTGTCTGCAACCTTTTGCTGAGATGAGATTGCGCTTTTTGAGATGGGGAACAACTCAAAACGACGCTGTTGTAATCCTTCCTTGGCATCTTGGTAAACAATATCTTCATCAACACTAATAGCAGACGCATAGCTTTTTGACCATGCCCTAACATTGGAGTCGCGCCAAACTTGAGATTTTTTAATTCGACAGAGAAAGTCAGAAATCGCTGCTTTCTTATTTGGATCTGCGATCGCACTAGGTTCTGCTATGATAACGAAGTTTCCGCTCAAAATATCCTTTGCTGACTTAAGAACCTTAGCACCATCTTTCTTAGCTTGTGGAATTGAGTAACCGTAAGTCGCCCAAGCATCAAGATCTCCCTTTCTAAAGGCAGACAGTCCGTCGGGGATAGACAAAGGAATGGCATTGACATCCTTAAGTGTTAGACCCACTTGTTCCAACATCCGAATTAGAAAGTAGTGAGCAGTTGTAGCTTTGACGTAACCCACTTTTTTCCCTTTGAGATCGGCGATTGTCTTTGCCTTAGAGTTTTTTGGTACTAGCACGACTTGACCTACAGTTGGTCCTCTAGTTGTCGCGATTATTTTGACTGACCCTTGGGAATTAACTGCAAAAATGGGTGGTATTTCACTGGCGGATGCAATGTCAATGGCATTTGCGTTAATTGCTTGTACCATCAAATTTCCGCCTGTAAATTCTGAGTACTTAACTTGATAAGGAAATTTATCTAGTCCAGCTAGTTTAAGCTGGAGATCCCAACCACCTTTGTACTTCGCAACCCGTAGCGTTACATCTGATAAATTGGCAGGCGAAGCATTTTGGGAATTGCTACTAGTGCTAAATCCGATCGCCAACGTTACATAAAAACTGAGAGTCAACAATAACACTAAACTTGAAAAGAGTTTTTGCTGATGAGACACGTTTGTTTTTCCTTAAAATATAGGCTAGGGCGTTATTTCCCTACCCCTCTAAAAGGTGCATTAGAGTATCCAGAGCGAAATGCTCGCACACTTTGAGTTTCTAAATTATACTGATGTCGCCAAACACTACCAGTATCGTTTCCCATTACATGAATCGAGACTGATGGGGTAAAGACTGTTGTAGCCTTCACAGAGTGAATATCTTGGTCGGGAGGTAAAATGTGATAAACACGACCTTTTTTAACCTGATAAACATCTATCTTTTCTAATTGGGCGTGTCCTTCTAGTTCGCCGTTATCCACGCGACGGTAAACGGTTTCCTCTTGTCCGCCTTTATATAGACCTACCAATCCCCAAGATAGATGATCGTGGATGGGAGTTGTTGAACCTGGGGGAATCACTAAGCTAAAGATGGTGAGCGATCGCTCTTTCGATCTATACAATAACCATTGACCGATGCTACTTCCCATATTGCTGTCAGAATTTGGTTGTGCAAATCGTTCGGGTAACCAACCGTTTTGTTTGAGAAGTTGAGAGAAATAGGGTTCTATGGTAGTGAGAGTTTCAGAGCGATCGCGAGTTGTGGAAACAATGTTTTGAACTATGTTGACAAAGGAGCGCAGTTCGGAGCGATCGACAAACCATTGGTCTACTTCTAGAGGTTCAAGAGTGGTACTGTAAGTCATAAAAGGATACCCGGATTGTTTTGGTAAATATCAAACTAAGAAACAGTTACTGTTTGTCGATCGAGACTTTGGACTAACCCTCGCACCAAAGGAATGACGTCACGACCATAGGCGATCGCATCTTCCACCGGGTCAAAACCGCGAATTAATAAAGTTGTTACCCCTGCTTGATAGTAATCAAAGAGTGACTCAGCCACCTGTTCTGGTGTTCCAACGAGAGCAGTCGTATTGCCATAAGCACCTGTAGCTGCAGCAATGGGAGTCCATAAACGCTTATCGTGAATTTCACTTTCTTGGGCAAACTCTAGTAATCGTTGCGAACCAACAGATTGAGGTCTGGCTGAAGTACCGACAGGCAATTTTAACCCTGCATCTGCACGAGTTTGTTTAATCCGCGACAAAATATAATGTGCTTTCTCCCATGCTTTTTCCTCTGTTTCACCCAAGATAGGACGTAAAGAAATACTAAATCGTAAAGGTTTTCCTACTGGTGCTAAGGCTTTCACTTCTGCTATTCGTTGTTTGATTGCAGCTAGCGGTTCTCCCCAAAAAGCATAAACATCACTGTGCTTTGCACCAATACCAACAGCAGCACCAGAAGCACCACCAAAATATATTGGTATATAGGGTTTCTGTAGCGGTTTTACTTCAGAAAAAGTATTCTTTAGGTTGTAAAACTCACCTTTATAATCGAAGGGCGAATCGCTCGTCCAAATCCGTCGCAAAATTTCCAAATATTCATCTGTACGGTAGTAGCGGATATCGTGGTCTAGCCAATCTCCATCCTTTTGCTGTTCGACATCGCTACCACCTGTAATGATATGGACAGCAATTCGACCATTGGTAAAGTGGTCAAGGGTTGCTAGTTTGCGTGCTGCTAGTGTGGGAGCTACAAAACCAGGTCGATGAGCTAGCAAAAACTTCAGTTTCTCTGTAACTGAAGCAGCATAACTGACCACACTAAAACCGTCGGGTCCGGATGAACTATAACCTACTAGAACTCTATCGAAACCACCATCTTCATGAATTTTTGCAAACTTACGAACATAATCTGGATTGACAGTTCCACCAGTAAGGGTAACAGTGGGACTTTGCAACTCTGAAGCAGGACGTGTCCCAATCATTCCAATGAATTCAACTGGCATAAATTTTGCTCCTAGAGATTTGGTTAGTTGTTAAGTACCAAGCGGACATACAGCAGCAGCAATATCGACTCGTTGGGGAATAATCTTTTGCTCTAACAACCAGTCAGCAGTTTTTTGAAGATTAGTGATATCTTCTGGAGTGGGAAAAGTGTATGATTCCGGACCTCGATTCTTAGTTGCTTGCTTAGCTACGGCGTTAGAGACTTTAAGTTCCTTGACCATAAAATCGGCTGCAGCAGTTGTGTTTTGATTGAGCCATTCACCATCTTTGCTTAAAGCAGTTAGAGCAGCTTTTACAGCAGTTGGATTTTCAGTAGCTGCTCCACTCCGCACAACCATAATGCCGTAGGTAGGAGCTGGATGGGTTGTGGTAATTCTTCTTGCACCATGCTCTAGTTCGGCAATAGAAACATAAGGTTCCCAGACCGCCCAAGCATCAACAGAGCTTTGGTAAAGAGCGGGTGCAGCGTCATTGGGTGACAAGTAGACGCGCTGGACTTTCTCTTTAGGAATTTTCTCTTTTTCCAAAACTTTTAATAACAAATACTCACCTGCACCTCCTTGATTGACTGCTACTTTTTTACCAATCAGATCGGCTAGTTTACGGATAGATGAATTTCCACGGACTAGGATGGCATTGCCTAAAGCTTCTGGTTTAGGACGCTGTACAGAGCCGATGCAAAGCGGTTGTTTAGCAGCAATTCCAGAGATAGAAGGGATATCACCACATCCACCAATGTCAGCCCGGTTCCCATTGAGAGCTTGGAGGAGTGTAGCACATCGGTCAAACGGACCACTCCATTCGACTTTGATATTTTGAGCCGCTAACTGGCGTTCCAATTCTCCACGCTGACGTGCGATCGGGATAATCCCTCCTTTTTGGTAGCCCAACCTAATTGCGTTATTTTTTTCTTGAATTTGGTTGCTAACGGGTTTGGCAGAAGAATTTGAAGATTGAGCAGCACCATTTACAGTAGTTTGGGTGCAACCAGATGCTATAAAACTGATACAAAAAATTGTAATTAACACACTGCTGTATTGAAAGCGCCACTGTTGCAATGGATTCATGACAATTCACTTCTCAATATCAATAGTTAGGAGCACAATTAGCGGAAACATTCATACCATACGTGGAATTTATATTGAGAAAGTCATGTGTATGGCAGTTCTACCAATTCTCTATATTAAAGCGACAGATTGAAACCCCCCTAGCCCCCCTTAACAAGGGGGGAAAGTTTTTAAAGTCTCCCTTTTTAAGGGGGATTTAGGAGGATCGTGTGTAGCAATCATTTGGAGAATTGGTATTCCACTTTCGTGAAGTACTTTAAGAGAGAATTAACCGCAGATGAACGCGGATGGACGCTGATAAATTTGTACCTTAGCAGACTAGAAAACGCCATAGATTTGATTTTAATCAGTTACCTACCGCGTTGTTTATTTTTTACTAAAACTTTACCGACGAACCGTATTTTACATCTAAACAAGACTTTTGCATAAATAGCTAAAAAAATCAAGTCAAGTTTTGTTGAGTTTTTTTAGAGTCAGCTAGAACTCAACTGATATCGAGTTTATAGTTTAGATTGTGCTTTCCATTACTTTTTCAAATCAGCAGTAGTTATATTGCTCATCATCAGAAAAAATATGCCGGAATTGTAAAAATCCGGCAGAAACTATGCACTCACTAAGTTAACTGGAAACAGGCGTGGTAGATTTTGCGAAGACGCATCCAATCAAACTAGTTTTGTAGCCAATTAAGTCTACAATTGACCGAGCTTTCGAGGTGTAATGGTTCGTAATATTTCGATGGATGGTATAGCATCCCGAACATCTATTTTTCGAGGAATGACTTTTTCCTCAAAATAGAAATCAGCTACCTTTTGTTGTTCGGCAATAATGGCGGGTGTCAGTGCTCTTAACCGACGAACGACTCGGCGTGATACTGTTTCTAAAACTGATGGGTCAATTTTTACCTCACCAGCAAGAGCTTTGGCAGCTTCTTTTGGGTTTTTGTCAGCCCATTCTCCTACTTTCTCTGCTTCCTCTAAAAACACCCGCACTAATTCCGGATTTTGAGTGACAAATTGACGTCTGGCAATATAAAATCCACCCAAGGTGTTAATACCACCTGCATTTCTTAAATTACGAATAGGGATACTTTTTTCTACAAGAGCCAAAAAGGGATCGCCACCTACCCACACCTCAACTTTATTTTGAATAAAGGCATCGCGGGCTTCAGATGGAGTTAGACCAAGGACTTGAACATCAGTAACTTTCAAATTCACCTCTTTCAAGGCTTTTGCTAATAAATAATGTGCATTCGAGCCCCTCTGAAAAGCGACTTTCTTACCTTTCAAATCTGACACTTTCTTGATTGGAGAATCAGCTCTTACTATAATGCCTTGGTTCACCCCTTTGCTAGGTCTACGTCCAGCAATATAAATAACTTCTGTTATGCCTGCAGCTTGAGAAAATATTGGTGGTGTCTCTCCTACATTACCAATATCAACTTTACCTGCATTCATCGCTTCTATTAGTTGCGGTCCAGCAGGAAATGGTCCCACCCAATTTACAGTTACACCTAATGCCTTGAAACGTGGTTCTACAACTTTTCTGGCTTTGACTATATCTCCAGAAGTTTGATATGCTAAGTTAATGACTTTTGATTTAAATCCTCCAGGTTTTGTTTGTGCTTGAGTGGTTTGAATTTGACTACCAAAGAAAGGCGTTGATAGTGCAAAAATTCCTACCATTGTATATTGCACAATCCGCTTTAATGCTGTGCGACGTTGTGGAAAGAATAGTATTTTCATAACTGTTCAAACAATTTCTTGGATCGATGTTTTCAATTAAGCAGCTTCAACTTTGTTATTTGGCAAAAACTTGTTCCTACATCACTAGTTTTGCTGAGATTGACAAAGTTGAATGTATCGATATGGTTTTAACCTCTGCGATCGCATTGCTGTAATATGGATAAAGTCGAGATTAGATTCTTAAAAAAATCTAACTCCCTGGGTTGCTTCTCAGACCAACCATAAATTTTCTATTTCTTTCACCTCTTTTACCAATAAATTAGAGCTTTTTATTTTTAATTTTCATAAATTCGATTGATTAACCGTATTTTCGATATAACAGATTCTTCCACAGTTCGATTCAAAATGCAAGTAGGGACGCAATACGACTCTGGACAATTCATTGATTGAGCGATCGCGAAAATTCCTCTTCCTTACCCCTATCTCTTACTCCGTATTTTCAAGGAGTCGATCGCATGAGTACAGAAGAGGTTTACATACCCGAAGTTGACACCAACGGGTAAGACCTCTGATTAAAATTTTTTTAAATACGGTAAATTTATCAAATTATAGTATTATAATATAGAGGTTGTTTATCCCTAACAATCATTTAAGAAATTAGGAGAACCAGCAACCGTAAGCAACCCCCGGATTGAATCCGGGGGCTTCGACAAAACCCAGTTTTAGTTGAAGCCCTAGCTTACCAGACTCAGTACCCAACGGGAGAACCAGTCGCCTACAGAGGGAAACCCTCTTGCAGCGCTGGTTCACTGCAAGGTACTACGTTAACAGTAAATGTTAAAGAACCTACCTTGGGATGCGAAGCTAGTTCCAAGCTCTAGAACCAAACGATTAAACATCTGTATGGGTTAAGGAAGTGTCGTTTGGATAGTTACTGACTGTTAACTTTGTCGAAGCTAACATTACCCGAAAGGAGGCTCCTTGTGAGCAAAGTTTTTGTAATTGATACCAACAAGCGTCCACTAGATCCAATTCATTCCGCTACAGCAAGACAGCTATTACGAAATAAAAAAGCTGCTGTTTATAGGCGGTTCCCTTTTACTTTGATTTTAAAAGAAGCGAAAACAGATGTAGAAGTTCAACCATTGCGATTAAAGGTTGACCCAGGTTCCCAAACAACAGGCATCGCTTTAGTTAACGATGTAACTGGAGAGGTTGTATTTGCGGCTGAAATTAAGCATCGAGGTTTTGCAATTCGAGAATCTTTAACTTCTAGAAAACGACTCCGTAGAAGTAGAAGAAATCGAAAAACTAGATATCGCCAACCACCAAAGCACGAATGGTTTAGGAAAGGTAACAAACAACCTTGTCCAAAACAACGTCGAGCTATGTGGTTAGCTCCTAGTTTAAGGAGTCGTGTTGATAACATAAAAACTTGGGTTGAAAGATTGCATAAAGTAGCGCCAATTGAAGCTATATCACAAGAATTAGTACGCTTTGATATGCAATTAATACGTCATCCAGAAATATCTGGAAAAGAATATCAACAAGGAACTTTATATGGCTATGAAACTAGAGAATATCTTCTGGAAAAGTGGAATAGACAATGTGTATATTGTGGAATAAAAGATGTTCCTCTCCAAATAGAACACATTCACGCTTCGTGCAAAGGAGGAAGTAATTCAATCACCAACTTAACTTTATCTTGTAAAAAATGTAATCTCAAAAAAGGGACAAAAGATATTAAGAACTTTCTCAAAAAAGACCCGGCGAGGTTAGAAAAAATTTTGCAGCAACTCATACAACCCCTTGCAGATGCTGCTGCTGTTAACACAACTCGGCTTGCATTGCTTGAAACCCTGAAAGCAACTCTGTTACCTGTAGAAACGGGAAGTGGTGGATTGACTAAATTCAATAGAACTCAACAAGGATTACCCAAAGAACATTATTTTGACGCTGCTTGTGTTGGTAAATCAACTCCAGAGAAATTAATTATTAAAGGAGTCAAACCATTGATAATTAAGGCGACAGGACATGGAAACCGACAAATGTGTGGAACTGATAAATACGGATTTCCTATTCGTCACCGTAGTAAAAAACAAATTCATTTTGCTTTTCAAACTGGAGATATTGTTAAAGCAGTTGTCACTAATGGTAAAAAGATTGGGGAGTACATTGGACGGGTTCTTTGCCGTGCTACAGGTAATTTTGATATTGTGAGCCACTCCGTTGCGGAGAGAAGTTGCAAGGAGGGTTTCCCTCCGGGCAAACTTCGGGGGGTTCCCCCCGTTGTAGGAAGTGGCGAACCCGTAAGGGCTACCAAAACAAAAAGAGTAGCGGGTGTTAGTCACAAATATTGTAAACACATTCACAGAAAGGATGGCTACTCGTATGCATTCTAAGATATTTGGACTGCCATTGAAATGGCACGAGTCGCGTTTCCCCCGTGGTCTAAAGACACACGGCTTCCACGCTCCCGGAGGTTTACGGTGAGTGCTTATGATTCAAAGCTAGTATCTACCCTTGGTTCGCATATAGATTTAGAGGCAGAAGTCCTCGTCATTGGAGGTGGACCAGCAGGCACTTGGGCAGCATGGAGTGCTGCAACTCAAGGAGCAAAAGTTATTCTTGCAGATAAGGGTTACTGCGGCACTAGTGGAGCCACAGCAGCAGCTGGTACAACAGTTTGGTATGTTTCCAATCCTGACAACCGCGAGACAGAGTTGTCTAGAAGAGAAACTTTGGGAGGATTTCTGAGCGATCGCGATTGGATGAACCGTGTCTTAGATCGAGCTAGGCTTAACCTAAATCGGCTGGTAGAGTGGGGCTATCCCTTTTCCAGAGATGATAACGGACATCTCTATCTTCCTTCACTGCATCAAGGAGCAGAGTATATGCGGTTGATGAGAAAGCAAGTGAAAAAGGTAGGCGTAAAAATCCTCGACCACAGCCCCGTACTGGAACTATTAGTAGATGCAGACGGTGCTGTAGCAGGGGCGAAAGGGATGAATCGGCAGACAGGGGAGCACTGGACAATCCGAGCAGGGGCTGTCATTTTGGCAACTGGGGGATGCGCCTTCCTCAGCAAAACCTTGGGATGCAATGTCCTAACAGGAGACGGGTATTTGATGGCGGCTGAAGTTGGTGCTCAATTATCAGGCATGGAGTTTTCCAATGCTTACGCCCTAACTCCCGCTTTTGCTTCCGTTACTAAAGGTGCATATTATCGCTATGCAACTTTTACTTATGAGGATGGTACTGTTATTGAGGGAAAAGATCGCCGAGATATTGCCCGTATCTTGCTAACCCAACCCGTTTATGCTTGTATTGATAAAGCGACTGAAGAAGAAAAAAGTTGGATGAGAACAATTCAACATAATTTCTTCTTACCTTTTGAGCGAGTTGGAATCGATCCCTTTACCCAACGATTCCCCGTGACGTTACGTTTAGAGGGAACTGTCCGAGGTACAGGTGGATTGCGAATTGTTGATGAAACTTGTGCTACATCTGTTCCCGGTCTTTATGCTGTTGGAGATGCTGCAACACGAGAACTCATTTGCGGTGGTGCTTCAGGAGGTGGTAGCCCTAATGCAGCATGGGCAAGTGCTTCTGGCGATTGGGCGGGTGAAGCGGCTGCTCTCTATGCCCGTCAATTAGGAAGCCAAGCGAATAGGCGATCGCTACATAGAATTGATGGAGCAACACTCAGTCCAAGCACTCGTACTTTTGCGCCAACAGATATAATTCGTGCAGTGCAAGCAGAGGTGCTTCCATGCGATCGCAATCTATTTCGTACAGAACAAGGTTTATCAGAATCCCTTAAGAGGCTGCATGAATTGTGGAATGAAATTCGCAATGCATCAGTGCAGTCAGATCGGCAAACAATTCAAGCGAGAGAAACTGCTGCAATGGTTGCAACAGCGAGGTGGATGTATGCCACTGCTTTAGAACGAAAAGAATCTCGCGGTATGCACAAACATGAAGACTATTCCCAAACCGATGTAAAACAACAACACCGTTTGCTAAGTGGTGGACTAGATAGTGTTTGGGTCAAACCGGAAAAGGAGGGAGTAGGGAGTAGGAAATATGATTGAATTAGTCAGTGAATCTCGTTGTATCCAATGCAATATTTGTGTAAATGTTTGCCCAACCAATGTCTTTGACAAAGTACCTAATTCTCCTCCTACAATTGCTCGTAAAAGCGATTGTCAAACCTGTTATATTTGTGAATTATATTGCCCCGTTGATGCTTTGTTTGTTGCTCCGCAAGCAGATGAATCCGTTGCAGTTGATGAGGAGACTTTAGTAGATTCGGGATTGCTTGGAACTTACCGCAAAAAGCTAGGATGGGGACGAGGACGCACTCCATCTGCTCAAAGAGAACAGTCTGCCAAATTTTTCAAATATTCTCCATAGCTTGAGAATCTCTGTACACACAAGTTGGATTTACCCCCCTTAATCCCCCCTTATAAAGGGGGGAAACTAGATTTCCAGTCCCCTCCCCTTTATAAGGGGAGGGCTAGGGTGGGGGAAAACTGACAATAGACAGTTCACGCTCACAATTTTTTTATAGGAGAAGACAGAAATGCCACTACAAGAATCAATATCTAGTTGGGATCGATTGTTAGAAATTTCTCGAAAAAATACCCCAGTTCGACGGGTACGCCGACCCGGACAATCACCTTCTACGGCTCCTATTCCTAGTGGTCTTCATAAACTAAATTCTGATACACCACCAGTACTGCTTTACCGCGATACCAATTCTTGGTGTCCTTTTTGCGAACGAGTTTGGTTTGCCTTAGAAGAAAAAGAAATCCCCTTTGAAACAGAATTTATTGATTTGAGTAATAAGCCCAAGTGGTATACCGATCTGGTTCCTACAACACTTGTTCCGGCTGCAAAAATTGAAGGCAAATTAGTTTATGAATCTAAAGATATTCTCTTAGCTTTGGAAGAGCGATTTAGTAGTCCGTTTCTGCTTCCTGAAGATCCAGAAGAAAATACAGTTGCAAGGCAGTTAGTTGAGAATGCTGAAACTAGTGGTTTTTTGGGTGCTGCTTACAAATTTTTAAGGCAACAAACTTCGGATGCTAGTGAGTTAGCCAATTTTCAAACAGACTTGGAAGCTAAATTGGACGCACTTGAAGAAAACTTGGGAAGATATCCAGGTCCTTATTTTGTGTCAACGTTTAGTTTGGTCGATATTATGTATAGTCCTCATTTGGATCGCTTGGCTGCTAATTTACCAGTCTACCGAGGATATTATATCAAGGGAAATCCACGTTTCCCTCGACTTAACGCTTGGTATGAGGCAATTAAACAACGTCCTGCTTATCATAGAGTCAGATCGGACAGTACAACTAACAATTTACTTTTGCGTCGCCGATTCGGTTTGCAACCAGTTGGAAGTCCATTGCCTTTAGATATAACAGACAGCGAGGCACTTCAGTATCGAGCAGAAGCTGCTGAAAGACTGAGTGATAATCGGGAAGTTGCGCTCGCAGATATTGTGAAAAACTCTGGAGTACAAGCATTAGCAGCAGATGGAGACATTTCAGCAGTGAAAGAAGCTGTTGAGTGGCATCTTAAACTGCTAGCAGAGTATCTCCTTCATGGAAATGGCTCACCTTTACTAGGCGGACGCACAGGAGGTAAAGAAAATACCATAGATCCGACTGTAGCAGCTGTCGGAGCCATTACACTTGCCTATGTAAGAAACCGCATTTGTGCTCCTCGTGATATGAGTGCGGGTGCTGCTACAGCATTTCGAGCAGCAGCCGATAAAGTCTTAGCATCACTTTATTAAGTATGATTTCACCCACTCTCGTTCCCAGGCAGAGCCTGGGAATGACTGGTAGGAGGCAGAGCCTCCCGTCCTTGATAAACTTGACTAAATTGATAAATTTATTGGAGAATAACACCATAATTATTTAGCTAATCTAACAGTTTGGTTATCATCTAAAAAATGAGTACGAAAAAACAACTAAAATTAGGTGCATTCTTACCTGGTTCCGGGCATCATGTAGCAGCATGGCGACACCCTAATGCACAAGCTGACGGAGGTTTAAACTTTCAGCACTACAAGCGACTCGCTCAGACAGCCGAACGAGGCAAATTTGACATGGTTTTCTTGGCTGATGGCGTAGGTGTGCGAGAACGGGGAAAAGGGAAGGAGGCGCTAAGCCGAACCACAGTTGTTCACTTTGAACCCCTGACCTTACTATCAGCTTTGTCAGTCGTGACAGAACATATAGGGTTAACAGCAACAGTCTCAACCACTTATAACGAGCCATATCACCTTGCTCGTAAATTTGCGTCATTAGACTATTTAAGTAACGGTCGTGCTGGATGGAATCTCGTGACTTCTGCAACAGAAGTTGAAGCAAAAAACTTTAGTCGCGACCAGCACATGGAGCATACGCAACGTTATGAGCGTGCCAAAGAGTTTGTAGATGTGGTGACTAAACTCTGGGATAGTTGGGAAGATGACGCTTTCTTACGCGACAAAGAATCAGGCATTTACTTCGATCCAGACAAATTACACATTCCCAATCATCAGGGCGAGCATTTTTCAGTCAGAGGACCTCTGAATGTGGCTCGTCCAGTACAAGGATACCCAGTCATCATTCAAGCTGGCTCGTCTGAAGATGGTAAGAATCTAGCTGCACAAACGGCAGAAGTGATTTTTACTGCACAACAAACGCTAGAAGAAGCGCAAGCATTTTACACAGATGTCAAGAGTCGATTAACAAAGTACGGACGTTCTCCCGACAGTCTCAAGATTATGCCTGGAATCTTTCCAACGATCGGCAAAACCGAGCAAGAAGCTAAGGACAAATTCGATCTACTTCAGGAATTAATCGATCCAAAGGTAGGATTAGGTTTGCTTGGAGGGATGATAGGTGGGTTTGATTTGTCCAACTACCCAATAGATGGTCCACTTCCAGAATTGCCAGAGACCAACGGTGGTAAAAGCCGTCAAAAATTACTGACAGATCTTGCCCATAGAGAAAATTTAACCATCCGGCAATTGTATTTGTGGATTGCGGGCGCACGGGGACATCGGCAGACTGTAGGAACACCAGAACAAATCGCAGATCTGCTTGAAGACTGGTTTGTCAATGGTGGAGCTGATGGATTCAATATTATGCCACCTTATGTACCAGGAGGTTTAGATGATTTTGTGGATTTAGTCATTCCCGAATTACAACGCCGAGGGTTGTTCCGGACTGAGTATGAAGGTCGAACTCTACGAGAGAATCTCGGTTTACCCCGTCCGGTAAACCAACTCACTACCCTTCCAGTATCTCCAGAACTGATAACACTTGGTGCTTCTACATAATTGCAAATTTTACCTTTATTAAACATATGAGTTTTCAAAACTTTGACATTCAACCTGTTGCAGGACGTATCGGTGCTGAACTTATAGGTGTTGATTTGAGTGCTGACCTCAGTAAGGACATTATCAGCGAGATCCGTCAGGCTCTTGTTCAATATAAAGTTATTTTCTTCCGTCGCCAACAGCTAGATGCTAATAGGCAAGTTGCTTTCGCTCGCCGATTTGGTGAAGTGACAACAGCACATCCCACCGTACCATCATTTCCAGGACACCCAGAGGTTCTAGATCTAAATTACGGGCGCACTGTTACTCGTGCTAATAGCTGGCACACTGATGTCACCTTCGTAGATCGTCCTCCGCTTGGTTCTATTTTACGAGCTATTACTATACCACCAGCAGGAGGAGACACAATTTGGGCAAACTCCGTAACTGCATACCAAGACTTACTACCTCATCTGCGTAATCTTGCAGACCAACTCTGGGCTATACATAGCAATGCTTATGATTATGCCGTTACGCCACTTGACGTTTCTGAAGAGGTTAAGGCGTACCGAGATGTCTTCACATCTACTGTATACGAAACACTTCATCCAGTTGTACGGGTTCATCCTGAGTCTGGCGAGCGAGGTCTCTTCATTGGTGGTTTTGTTCGTCAAATCCGTGGTTTATCACCAGCTGAATCAGCAGATCTTCTCCGACTTTTACAGGCGTATGTGACTCGTCCAGAAAATACTGTTCGTTGGCGTTGGCAAGTTGGTGATGTGGCATTCTGGGACAATCGCGCTACTCAACATTATGCGATCGCTGACTATGGTGACCAGCCCCGCCACGTTCAGAGAGTGACCATCGTTGGCGATACCCCTGTTGGTATCGATGGTAAACAAAGTGAAGCAATCAAGGGAGACTCTTCTACTTACAACCAACGTGTGCCGGTTGTTGCGTAATACTTAGAAGGACAGACCAAGTGCCTCTCAGTTTCTGTGTATAATTTTGCCTAGAATGATGGACTAGACCCTCACCTCGTTCCCAGGCTGAGCCTGGGAATGCCTTAAAGGAGGCTCCGCCTCCCGTCTCGATCCAATAAGTTTAGCGCAATTACAACCTCTCCCGAACAAGTGGCTCTCAATTTCTCAGCATAATTTAACCCAGAGGGGATTGGCCATTCACGACCAATCCCCTCTTGGGAAAAGACCCCTCCAAACTGGATACATAATCTCAACGTTACCTTCAGGATAATCGTGCTTTTTCATGAGACTTTTCTACACACCGAACTCTCCATACGCACGCATAGCGCGAGTAGCTGCACTAGAACTGAATCTAAGTAATCGGATTGATATGCAAAAAGTTACAGTGCGCGATCCGAATAGTGTCCTTCTGAACTACAACCCTACAGGTAAAGTTCCAACCCTAGTAACTGACGACGAATTCATTTTGAGTGAAACCCGTATCATTTGCGTTTATCTAAATCACTTCAATAATGAAATTAAACTAGTTGCTGATATTTCTAATAGTTTTTTACAGCACCTTGAAGGCATAACCAATGGATTTCTAGATGGTATTGCTGTTTGGGTACGAGAGCGAAGGCGTCCACTTAACGAGCAATCGCCTGGGATTATTGAGCTAGAACATTCCCGTGCGTTGAGGTGTCTGGACTATTTCAATAAAATATTGGATAAACTCGACCAAAGTCCTAAGCTAGCTCATTTAACGCTCAGCTCTGCACTTGGGCTGGAGAACCGTTTTCCCGAACTGCAATGGCGGCAGAAGTATCCAAAACTTGCCCGTTGGTATGATGAATTCTCTAGGCGACCTTCCATGCGATCGACAATACCAGAGAGTTAAAAGCGGTTTAGCAGTTAACAAAATAATTAGGTATACCTAGATATAGTAGAATTGTATGAAAAACCATGTTTAGGTATTTGACAATATCAGAATAAAGTCGTTTACGAAGATTTGTCAACCCCGATTAAAGGCGGGGACAAAAAATCTTCAAAGCGCAATCGGAACAAGCTCAATCAATACACGAAGGGCATAGTCGTCAGAGCTTTAGAGACTGTTCCGATTGCGCTTTGGGAAAGTGTCCGTTGCTGTCAATGCTGCCTACACCTCGCAAGATTCCCAACTTCTTGAAGAAGTCAAGAATCTTATCAACCTAATCCACTTAAACCGCGCTCAAATTAAGAGAGAATTAAAACAAGTCAATTGCGGTAGTGAGAAATAAGTGACTAAGTATATAGCCTATCGTCTACTGATCTTTATTCCAACACTCATTGCTATTAGCATTGTTGTGTTCGCTATCTTAGCTTTAGCACCAGGCGATCCAATGGGTGAATT
The DNA here is from genome assembly GCF_045865695.1 of Scytonema hankhaensis NUACC26. NCBI lineage: Bacteria > Bacillati > Cyanobacteriota > Cyanophyceae > Nostocales > Scytonemataceae > Scytonema > Scytonema hankhaensis. The sequence continues at coordinate 15,596 of NZ_BAACAP010000149.1, read as the reverse complement.
TGCGGTCAATCCATCCATTACAGCAGAAGTTCGAGAAAACATTAGAAGAGCGTTTGGTTTAGACCAACCAATACACATACGCTATATCAAGTGGTTTACATCCTTTCTTAGGGGAGACATGGGCTATTCTTTCACTAGCCGCAGTCCAGTGAGTGGGTTGATTCTACAACGGTTACCAACAACATTATGGGTCGTTGGTTCAGCTTATATTCTCGGTGCATTGCTAGCTGTTCCCTTAGGGGTAATTTCCGCTCTTAAACGTAATTCAGTTGTTGATACCATTTTAACAACTATAGTGTTTTTAGGATTTTCTCTGCCTACATTTTTTACTGGATTATTATTTATTATTCTCTTTAGCGTACAGTTAAAATGGTTGCCTTTTATCTACAATAGCACTCTACAGGTAACTGATTGGGAAAGTTTTGTTGCACAAATTAAACAGTCAATTATGCCAGTTTCTGTGCTTACACTCTGGCAAACAGCCTTATTAATGCGCTTTGTACGTTCGGAAGTCTTGGAAAAACTTCACCAAGATTACGTGCGTACTGCTTATGCTAAAGGATTACCTACATTGACTATCATTTATCGTCACGTTTTACGGAACGCACTAATTCCTGTCGTTACATTAGTAGCATTGGATATTCCAAATATTTTTACAGGAGCTTTGGTCACAGAACAAGTTTTTCGTGTTCCCGGTATTGGTGCTTTATTGATAGAATCAATATATCGTAATGATACACCAGTCGTAATGTCAATTACTTTTATCTATGCAATTTTGATTGTTGTTTTTAATCTAGTTGCAGATATTCTTTATGCTTTATTAGATCCTCGAGTTCAGTACACAAAGTAGCACGCATCTGAACAGTTTATGTTAAAGCGATCGCCGAATCAGGCTTCAGAAGAGCCAGAAGTTACAACCTACCCCGTAGTAGAACAGATAACTCCTTTTGGACAAAAAACCCTCATACAAGAGGTCTGGCAGAAATTTTGTCGCAATCGCCAAGCGCTCTTTGGCAGTGTCGTGCTGTTGATAATAGTGTGTACCATCCTCTTTGGTCCACTTGTGTATGCTACACCTATCAACAAAATTGACTTTGCTCAATCCTCCCTTCCTCCAAGTTGGGAACATCCATTTGGAACTAACGATTTGGGTCAAGATATTCTAGCAAGGATGTTGTACGGCGGACGGATATCAATTGCAGTGGGAATTTTTTCTATGTTAGTTGCGATCTTTCTAGGCATACTTATTGGCGCAATCTCTGGCTTTTATGGCGGCTTACTAGATATGATGCTGATGCGCTTCACTGACTTATGCCTAGCGTTACCGCGACTACCACTGTTATTACTGGTAATCTTTTTGTTCCGGGATACAATTAAAGCGATCGCAGGTCAAGAACTGGGTATATTTGTGCTAGTTGTCCTGGTTATCGGTGGACTCAACTGGATGGCTGTAGCAAGATTAGTCCGCTCTGGTTTTTTAACGGTAAGGGAAATGGATTTCGTTACAGCTGCACGGGCGCTTGGCGCAAGTCCCCAACGACTGATCTGGATTCACATTCTGCCAAATGTTATCAGTCCGGTACTGGTTGCTGCTACGCTGTCGGTTAGCAATGCAATTATTACCGAATCGACCCTCAGCTTTTTTGGTCTTGGTTTTCCACCAGACATACCAACTTGGGGACGAATGCTTTATGATGGACAAAACTTTCTAGAATTTGCTCCTTACATGGTTCTTTTCCCAGGTACAGCAATATTTCTCACGGTACTAAGTATCAATTTTATAGGTGATGGTTTAAGAGATGCTTTAGATCCGCGACTGTCGAGGTAAGCCATTCACTTTCTTCGCCAGTCTTTAATATTCCAAGTATCGGCATCCCATGGAGTTAAATCTACACCAGTCAGCCTATTGCTAATGCCACTTACTCTAGCTTTTATAACTAAAGGAATCACAATCGCATCTTTAATCAGTAAATCGTTCATTTGAATAAAAAGCTGTTGGCGTTTTTTTGGATTTAGCTCTGTACTGGATTGTTGCCAAAGCTTGTCATATTCGGGATTGCAATAGCGTGAAGAGTTGCCACGCGACCAATTGTTTTTTTTCTGAGGAATTTCAGCACAAGTCCATCCCTTCATATAAGCACCAGGGTCAGTATTTTCATTCCCATTCGTCAACATTTGCATATCGGCTTGGAAACGAGAAGCCGTGTCTGGGTTGGAAGGATCGCCAGAGAAGTAAATACTTGGATCTATACTTTTGAGTTCTACGTTTACACCAATAGATGTTAATGCTTGTTTGATAATTTCTTGAGTCTTTTGTCGCAATGGATTGACTCCTGTTTGGAAAACAACCTTCATTTCTATGCCATTTTTGTCCCGAATACCGTTGTTATTAGTATCTTTCCATCCAGCTTCATCTAATAAAGCAGAGGCTTTTTTCAGATTAAATTCGTATTTTGTATTAGGTGAATTATAAATATCCGGTCCAACCAAAGTATTGGAGGTTGCACGACCAGTTAGACCATATAATTGCCGGGTAATAGTATCGCGATCGACAGCAAAGTTAAAAGCTTGGCGCACTCTCTTATCGCTAAAGAAAGGATGGGGAAACTGAAGGCTAGAGCGTTCGCCATCTTTCGTTGCTTTGTTGGGATCGGTTTGGTTAAGAAAAATACGTTCTGCCAAACCTCCAAAGATGATGTCTACCTTACCTTTACCTCCTGCTTCCAATTGTTTAAGGATCGGAGCTTCCACTAAGAGGTTCCAAGCAAAGTCACTATCACCAGTCTGAAGCACAGATCTCGCCGCCGAAGTGGCGTCACCACCTCCCTTAAGTTCTACTCGTTTAAATAAAGGCTGGTTAGTTTCTCGAAACAAAGGATTGGCTTCATAAATAACAATGTCTCCGGGCTTAAATTGTACCACTCGGTAGGGACCAGAACCGACAGGAAGCAAATTAGCAGGAGCTTCCCTAGCGTTAGATCCACTGTATTTCTCGAAGATATGACGTGGTAAAATAGCCCCACTTTGACCAATGAAAGGCAACGACCAAGCAGGATTGACATCTTTAAAAATGATTTTAACAGTTTGGTCGTCAATAGCTTCGACGTTTTTAACAGCTTCATAATAAGCAGTCGTAGTCGCACCTACAGCTGGATTGGAGAGAAATTTGTAAGTAAATACCACATCTTGTGCTGTCAAAGGCTGTCCATCCGACCACTTAATACCCTGCTTAAGTTTCCAAATGACAGACTTACCATCCTTAGCCAGTCTGCCATTCTCTAAAGTGGGGATTTGTGCTGCTAAAAAGGGAATTAATTTGCCTTCTTTGTCATAACTAGCCAGAGGTTCATAAGTAACTCTGCTAGCATGAAAGTCCTTAATTCCTTGAGATAGATGTGGATTTAGAATAGTTGGAGCTTGCCAGTAAAGCAATCGTAATGTATCGTTGTTGCTGCTTGAGGCTCCAGGAGTCGATTCTTTCGTTGCGGAAGATTCAGGCTTTGGTGAAGAACAAGCGGTTAAAAAAGATACAATTATTAACGACAAAGTAAAAATTTGATGATTTGTGAGGAGGTTACAAAGCCGCGATTTAGGATACGCGAAATCTTGCTGTCTTTCAGATTTTAGATAAACCTTTTCAAACTTTTGCCCTCTTTTCGCATAATACTGGATAAGTTTTGATAAAACCGACATTGTTTGAGCACTTTTGATGAAGTTGAGTATTGGCTTGAATTATAGAGGAGAGTTCTTTCAATGAAAATCACCCACAGTTTTGGAAGGTATGGAAGCAGTTTTAAACTCTTGTGAATTCTGTGTCCTATCGATGTATTAGACATCTCCAGAAATTAATTATGCATTACCCAAAAGTCCTGGTAGGGGCGCAATGCCTTGCGCCCTTACATCTTTTTCACGCCTAGGTCTATTCTCCAAACCGTTGGAAGTGCCTCTTGAATGGACTGACATTTAGGGCAGTTCCTAGCAGAAAGCAAACCCGTTGACAACCGGAGTTTAAGGTAACAAAGAGTGTATAAATTTTACTGTAGCAATCCTAAATCATTGGTAAAATTCTCTCTTCTCTCTTTTCTTCGCGCTCTTTGCGTCTTGACAGTTAATAATTTTTATAACTCAAATGGGACTGCCATATAAGTTTTAGTTTATTTGAAATAAGGTATTTCAACTCTGTATTTATGAAGTATAAACTTATCCTTTTTGATTCAGACGAAACCCTCTTCGATTATAAGCGATGTGCTCGGGAAGCATTCAGTATCACACTCTCCTATTTTCAAATTCCTTTCCTTCGACCTACTTACTTTGAAGAATTCGATTCAATAAATATGGAGCTTTGGAGTGATTTTGAATCTGGAAAAATATCACGTTCTATACTCTATATAGAACGCTTCAAACGATTTTTTGCTCTTGATAATATAGGGGTAAATATCAAATATTTTAATGCTCATTATTTGGATATTATTGGTCAATTTTCCTATTTAATTGAGGAAGCAAACGATGTCTGTAAGGCTCTTAAACAACATTGTACGATAGTAATATTGACCAATGGTTTCTCTCATATACACCATCGACGAGTCAAAAACTCACCTCTGTCTCTACTGATTGACAAAGTTATAGCAACTCAGGATTACGGTTATGCAAAACCTGATAAGCGGATATTTGACGTAGTGTTTGAACTGTACCCAGAGAGCGACCGAGATTCGATCTTAATGGTTGGAGATGGACTACATTCTGATGTTCTTGGCGGAATAAATGCCAACATTGATACATGCTGGTTTAATCCTTACTGCAAACAAAACACATTGGCAGTGTCGCCCACTTACATAATATCTACTCTTATGGAACTTGTGCCAATTGTGTTAATCTGCTAATCACGTATAAAAGTTTGATGAAACAATCTGTACTGATTGTAGCTGCGGTACTCTTCCTTGTAACCCATGCCTCGAATCTACAAGGGATCGCTTGAACTTGACTTAATCGATAGATCTGTCGGAAAATGTAAAGATTACTGCCAATTCATGACCTATTCCCCAGGAAACAAGCCTTGAGATCTGAGAAAAAACTTATGAATGATTGTGTGACTGGTGGATGCCTATGCGGATTCGTTAGATATGAATACAGTGGTGAACTGAGATTAGCGAACTACTGTCATTGTAATGATTGCAGGAAAACCACAGGTAGCGCTTTTAATATTGGGATTAAGGTTGATGCACTGAAGCTCCGTGTTATCACAGGTCACGTTAAGAGCTACACAAAAACTGCGGGTAGTGGCAACACGATCGCTCGTGAATTTTGCCCGGAGTGCGGTTCACCCTTATTTACTAGAGCCTTTGCTAAGCCAGAGTTTGTTTGGATCAAAGCTGGAAGCCTAGACGATCCAACACTAGTTAAACCAACATATCAAATTTGGAGCGATCGCGCAGTGCCGTGGGCTTATATTGATGCAGATCTGCCAAGCTTTCCAGGCAACCGTACTGTAGTGGAAACGAACGACGCCCAACCGACAGTTTCAAGCGACAAACAAAAACAATGAAACTAGAGACACAACGCCTCATTCTCAGAGAATTTCAACTAGAAGACTTTCAGCAGATCGCACCGATACTTGCCAACCCACAAGTCATGAAATTTTCTTTAGCAGGTACCCTTTCACCTTTGCAAACACAGGAAAAAATAGCAAGTTTCATTGCTTCCTATACAAAATATGGTTTTGGTAAATGGGCTGTTATCTTTAAAGAAAGCAATGAGTTGATTGGCTATTGTGGAATAGCAGTTGAAGAAATTGATAATCAAGCAGAAAAAGAAATTGGCTATCGACTCGATCCAAGGTTCTGGGGTAGAGGTCTGGCAACGGAAGCGGCGACAGCAGCTTTGCGATATGGATTCGCTCAACTCAAACTCCCATATATTCTTGGTATTGTTGAAGGAGAGAATATGAAATCAGTAAGAGTTCTCAAGAAGTTAGGAATGATATATGAGAGAGACACTATATATCATGGGATCGAAATGAATGTGTATCGAGTAACTCAAAATGTCTATCTATAAAAAAGAAATGCGAACAGAACTGGTTATTTTTGACTGTGACGGAGTATTGGTAGATAGTGAGGCATTAGGTAATCGCGTTCTTGTTGAATTTGTGGCAGAGTTTGGACTGGCACTGGAACTTGAAGAAGCCGTTTTGTTATTTAAAGGTTGTAAAATGGCTGATTGTGTTGCGGTCATGGAACAAAGGCTTGGGAGAAATATGCCACTAGATTTTGTAACTCAACTTCGTGCTCGTACTGCTGAGGTATTCGAGCGTGAACTGCGTCCTGTAGACGGGATAGAGGCGGCTCTAGACAAAATCGATTTACCTATTTGCGTTGCGTCAAGTGGTCCCCTAGAAAAAATTAAGTTAGCACTGCGTGTCACTAACTTACTGCCTCGATTTGAAGGGCATATCTTTAGCTCCTATGAAATTGGAAGTTGGAAGCCAGCACCTGACTTATTCTTGTATGCAGCTAAACATATGGGATTTGAAGCTCCATCTTGCACTGTTGTAGAAGATAGCATTTTGGGTGTGCGTGCAGGTGTTGCCGCAGGTATGAGAGTTTTAGGTTACATTGCTCAGAGTGAGAGGGATCTCTTTGAGACCTTTAAAGTGCCTGTCTTCCACTCTATGTACCAACTGCCTTCTTTAATGTCACAACAAGAATAGACCTCTTGCAAAAAGACTCCTCCAGAGCTGGTACAGTAGTCAAGATGGAAGCAAAAAAGGGTTTTTCTACCGTGGAAAAGAGATCGTTCATCGTTCTCTTGTAAAATCAAGAGTTCAAATATACTTGACTTGAATAACATTCAGTAATTTATTGTTCTAACATTTGGAAGAATCGGGTAAAGTAATCCGGAAAGGTCTTTGCTGTACAACCAGGGTCTTTAATAACAATCCCTGGAACCTTCAAACCAGTAACAGCAAAAGCCATCGCCATTCGATGATCGTGATAAGTTTCAATCGCTGCTGGGGTAATCGGGCTTGGCTCAATTTTCAGTCCATCTGCAAATTCTTCAACCTTGACTCCTAGCCGACGCAACTCGGTAACAACGGCTTGAATGCGTTCGGTTTCTTTATATCGAATATGTTCTACATTACGGATGATAACTGGTGAACTGGCAAAGGGCGCGATCGCTCCTAACGTTTGCACTAGATCCGACATATCGTTCATGTCAATGTTGATACCCTGCAATTGCTTGGGTCCTGTTACTTCAGTGTAATTATGGGAGTCATTAATCTGGCAACCCATCTGTTCTAAAACATTGAGCCAAAGAATATCACCTTGACGGGATTGTTTTGTCAAATGGTTAACCCGCACCTTTCCACCTGTGACGGCTGCCGCAGCAAAAAAGTAAGAGGCATTCGACGCATCAGGTTCTATAGTGTAATTTCGAGCCTGATAACGCTGACCCGCTTTGATCTGAAATTGATTCTCGTCGGTTTGCAGCACCTGTACGCCAAAATCCATCATTAGGCGACAAGTCATTTTAACGTAGGACTGCGAAACCAGTGTACCTTCAACCTCAACGATTGTGTCCTGTTGAGCTAATGGTGCAATCATCAGCAATGCCGAAAGCTGCTGACTAGTTTGGTTGCCCTTCAAGCGAAAATGCCCGCCGGAGAATTGCTGAGCGTAGATAGTGTAGGGCATAAAACCAGGGTTGCCCTCAAAGTTAACGGTTGCTCCGCCCATTTGCAGAACTTTCAGCAAGTCGTCCATCGGTCGTTCCCGCATCCGAGGAACGCCATCTAGGCGATACTCACCGTTGCCCAATGCCACCAACGCTGAGATAAACCGTGCTGCTGTACCCGCTAAACCCACAAATAAATCTGCCTGCGTCGCTGGAATTTCGCCCCCTCTTCCTGTCACTTGGATCTGGGACAGATAAGAATTAAGTGTAATGGGAATACCCAAATTTTCTAAACATTTGGCAAAATACTTGCTGTCTTCGCTAAATAAGGCATTTTCTAAAATAGAGTCACCTTGCGCCAAAGCAGCGACGAGCAGTGCCCGATTGGTAATACTTTTAGACCCTGGAATTTCTACTGTGGCATTCACTGGGCGATTCAGAGCAGGGATTGCAATGGTATCCACGTTAAACCTCCATACAAGTGATTAGCTACAATATACAGTCTCATAAGTAACTAGACTAAAATAAATACACTTATAAAGGCTGGGCACGGGGCATGGGGCATAGCAAAGCAAAAACATTCTTGAAATTAATTGTATCTAATTACTTATCATAAATGCTGGTTAAGCCAGTGATTGTTACAACTTGACCTAATGCAATTGCCGACATGAGATGCCAAAAAGCTCTATCTATAACGATCTCCATGCATTTGGAAGTATGCGCCTAGAATCTTCATTGCTTCGTCAAAGTCTCGTTGTAGTACTAGAGGCAAGTTACTATTCATGCCATATACGCTTAACTTCTACATGACCTTTGCCAATCACGACATTATATATGTCTGGATTTGTCAAACTCTGCCACTCAGCAAAACCTATCTGCTCGTTAAAATATTTTAATAGCAAAGTCATTAAATTACCATGGGTGACAATAAGCGTGACCTTAGCATCATTTAGCAAAATTTCATCAACTACTGCAACTGCTCGTTGCATTGCGGTACGGCTTGACTCACCACCCATCAAACACAAATCGAAATCCTCAAAAGTCTGGCGCAGTTGTTCAAGCCAATCGGGAAGCATTATTGTACTTAATACTCGTTCCCTTAGTCGAGCGTCAAGGTCAATGGTAATGCCTAAGTTTTCAGCAAGAGGTGCGATCGATTGATACGCTCTGACAAAAGGACTAGAGACAATGCGTTCGATCTGAATTCTCGAAAAAAAGTCGGCGAGTAACTTGGCTTGTACTTTACCCTCCTTTGTGAGTGGAGCATCAGGCTGTTGTCCTGATGCTTGACAGTGCCTAACTAAATATAAAACTTTGTTCATAGGGCGGGAAGAAAGTAAAATCAAAACGAATGTACATTCGGTAACTGAAAATGTCTATCTATGATAATGCTTTCCTACTCTGTTCTTTTTGATTTAGATGGGACATTAACCGATCCCAAACTTGGTATCACTCGCTGCATTCAGTATGCTCTGTCTGAACTGGGTTACAAACCACCGGATGAAGATGACTTACATTGGTGTATTGGTCCTCCACTGAAAAATAGTTTTTCACAGTTACTGAACACCTCAGAAGACAAACTACTTGAGCGGGCAATTTCACTTTATCGCAGTCGCTTCTCCACAGTTGGGTTATTTGAAAACTTGCTTTATCCTCAAATTCCAGAAACCTTACAAACGATTCGCTCTGCTGGCTATAAAACTTTTGTTGCAACTTCAAAACCCTATATCTATGCTACGCGCATTATCGAGCATTTTGCCTTGTCGTCTTTGTTTGATGGCGTTTATGGTAGTGAACTAGATGGAACTCGAAGTGGCAAAGGTGATTTGATTCACCACATCTTACAGAAAGAGAACCTTTCACCCTCTGCTACAGTCATGGTGGGCGATCGCTTTCACGATATCATTGGTGCAAAGCAACATAATATTGCTTCAATTGGCGTGACTTATGGTTATGGAACTGAACAGGAGTTAACGGTTAACGGTGCTGACTCGATCGCTCGTTTTCCAGATGATATTCCAATACTGCTGAAGGATTTAACAAAATCGCCGTAATTTCTCATCTTCGCGTCTGTAGAGATATAAGGCGGGGAAGAATTTTTTCCTCTCTAAATATTGGCTTTAAGCCAAGATTAGAAGATAAATTACGCATCACTATTGGTACTGATAAGTAAAATCAAGTGCTCGTAGAAACACTGATTTTACTTATTGCATAGAGCACTATTAGTAACATTCGTTTGCTAGCTTTCAAGAGCAGAGGTTTTTGAGTCACCCTTATATGTATTTCAGTAACAAAATGCTTGTCTTTCAGATAAAATTATGCAATTATCTTTTAAAATACGGTAATTCAATCGAGTACAAGTATTTTATTTCTCATACTATGAGAATCCTAGCTCTATGTAGATATATGAGAAAAAATCGAACTATGTAAGGAATAAACAAAATAAAACCCTTACAAATGACGAATGACGATCTACCCAGTGTTTCCAATAAACATATGAAAAGAAAACTAATTTTTAGCTTCTTCTCTACAGCTACTGTTAGCTTGCTTTTGGCAGTTAGTGTTCGATTGACAAGTCCCTCTGTTGTAGTAGCACAACCAAGCAACAACTTAACTATCTCTGCTGCTGGTAGCTTAAAAGATGCGCTGGAAGAAATTAAAACGCTCTATCAACAATCTCAACCCAATATCAATATTACTTATAACTTTGGAGCTTCAGGTGCATTAGTTAAACAAATTGAGGAGGGTAAACCATCTGATATTGTTATTGCTACTGGTAAAAAGCAAGTAGATGGTTTAGAAGAAAAAGGGCTGCTAGTTCCAAAAACGCGAGGTATCTTGGCAGATAACCGTCTAGTTGTGATAGTACCTAAAAATAATTCTGTTGGCATTAGGAGCTTCTATACCTTAGCCGACTCTAAGGTTAAGAAAATTGCCATTGGAGATCCCAAAAATGTCCCTGCAGGTCAGTATGCACAAGATGTGTTTAAGAAATTAGGCATTCTCGATAAAGTCAAGCCTAAATTCGTTTATGAAAAAAATGCTAATCAAGTCTTAGCCTCAGTGGAAAATGGTAATGCTGATGCAGGTCTCGGTTATTCTACTGATGCAAAAAGCTCCAACAAAGTAAAAGTTGTTGTTGCTACTGACGGAAAATATTATTCTCCTATTATTTATCCTCTGGCAATACTCAAAAGCAGCCAAAATGTTGAAGCTGCCAAAGGATTTATCAAGTTTCTATCTAGCGACCAAGCTAAGGGCGTACTCAAAAAATATGGATTTATTGTGAAATAATCTCGCTCTTCAGGTAAGAGTTACCGTACAATAGCTAGTAACAAAAAGTAGAAAATCCAGTAACCAACTGGATTGATTCTTGAATCGAGAGATAATCAACAAATGACAACTACCGCATTAATCGTTGGCGCTGGTAGTGGACTCAGTGCGTCCTTAGCCCGCCTGTTTGCAGCCGAAGGAATAAAAGTTGCTTTAGCAGCACGGCGAATTGATAAGCTGAGTCTATTATCCCAGGAGATTGGATCTGTTAGTTTTGCCTGCGATGCCTCAAAACCGGATGAGGTCAATCAACTCTTCAGTGATGTCGAACAAAAGTTGGGAGTACCAACGGTAGTTGTTTATAATCCTAGCTTGCGAATTGCGGCTCCACTTATTGAACTCGATCCAATTGAAGTAGCTAAATCCTTGGAGATTACAGCATATGGAGGTTTCTTAGTAGCACAGGCGGCGGCGAAACGTATGTTGGCTTTGGGTGGAGGAGCTATTTTCTTTACGGGTGCTTCCGCTAGCGTCAAAGGTTATCCTAGATCTGCACCTTTTGCGATGGGTAAATTTGCCTTGCGAGGTTTAGCGCAAAGCATTGCTCGCGAACTAGCTCCTCAAAATATCCACGTGGCGCATTTCATCATTGATGGTTCGATTCGTTCTGCTACTCGTCAAGAACCAGATGACAAGCCTGATGGCTTTCTCGATCCCGATGCCATTGCTCAAACTTATCTCAATATTTTGCGTCAGCCTCGCAATGCTTGGACATGGGAAGTTGAATTGCGACCTTGGGTTGAGCGGTTTTAATGAAGTAATTGTCACTCATTATGGTTTGGGTGCAGGATTTGGATGTTTTCGGTGCATAGTAGACATATTAAGTTAGATGAGGCTAAAACCTATGTCAGCACCCCGTACCTTGAGTTACACGGTTTCCGCACTCCCGGAGGCTTTTAGATGAGGGATTCAGAAGACTTTCGCGAAAACCTCTTTAGCTGTTTGGGAGGAAACTGGCCCGAACCTTGTCCGCTCGATCCAGTGCTAGAAGACTCAATAGCTCGTCATGGGTATCGAATAGAAAAAGTCACATACCAGGTCGAACCTGGAGAGCGTGTACCTGCATATGTTCTGATTCCTGATGGTGTAACGCCTAAGTTACCTGCTCCAGGAATTGCAGTCTGGCATCAGCACAATAATATTTGGACAATTGGCAAGAGTGAGCCTGCTGGTCTTATAGGTGACTCAGCACATTTCACAGGTGTTGCCTTAGCACGCGAAGGATATGTTGTACTTTGTCCGGATGCTTTATGTTTTGAGGAACGACAAGATTCGATTCTTCGAGGAGGTGATTTTGAGCGCTTTGTATTCTTACGCTACCTCGTTAACGGGAAGAGTCTTGCATGGAAGTACATACTCGATATGCGTAGAGCAATTGACTACTTGTGCTCGCGGTCTGATGTAAATGCTGATGCAATAGGTTGTTACGGTCATTCGCTTCGATCTATCTCCACCTGGCTTGTTGGACCATGGGAACCACGACTAAAATGTCTTGTTGGAAACTGCTCGCTACCAACTTACTCAGCAATTTAAAGGACTCGTCTTATTACTGGTTTCGCTATCATTATCCCTGGTTTAAGTCGATATGGAGATACACCGGACATTGCAGCGCTTATTGCTCCTCGTCCCCTACACCTTAACTTTGGTGCAGAGGATAGACATAGTCCAATTGTTGAGGTCAGGAAAGCTGTGGAAACTATCAGGAAGGCTTATCAGCAGCATGAAGCGGAGGATAAGTTTACTTACTTTATTGAGGAGAACCAGGGACACGTACTGTCTGAGAAGATGTGGGAGTATGCTCGATATACGCTGCTTCAATATTTGCCGCCAAATTATGCCTGATGTACAACTTCATATCTCAATGCGATCGCCATGAGCTTTCGGAACTGACACGACTAAAAATCTCACGTCCGAACTCGACTCATTCCGGAATTGATGAGCAACTTTCGGGGGAACCTCAATCCCTTGCTTTGCCCGTAAGATGAACGTATCAGCAACATTCATTTTAATTTCAGTTTTACAACAATTCCGTTATTTAATAAAGATTTCGGCTCAATGCCTGATACCCTTATTTAAGCAGACTTTTAATATCCTCTCGCTTTTTTGTAAAATAGTTGGTAACTTCTGCGGGAGTAAGCGGTGTAACAGTTGTTTCAGGTCGAATGGGTTGCAATAAAGCGTTGTGACTGCAATGAGAACTGTTTGCCTTTTTATACACAACTGTAGAGCTTATACCAGGTATACGAAAATAATCACCTAATTTGTAACTCTTGGAAAGTCATAAAAGAATAAAGACTTAACGATAGTCTACATTATTATTATAGTTTAGTCAGTACTCGCTCAAGTGTCGGCAATTTTAGATAATTTAAGGATGTGCGATCGCCTATCCCCAACTATTTCTGAAGTGCCTGCTGAAAGGTTTTGATAGCATCCACATGATTTACTATATTGATGCAACGTAACAACAAATCCAGATCGATCCCTTTCACTTCCTCACTGCTGGAAACCTTTTCATAGTGAAGCGCGTTGCTCTCACCCCGCAGGTGATAGATTTCTAACACACCATCTTCCCAGAACCACACTTCCTTTATCCTCAGCCGCTTGTATGCCTCCAGTTTGTCGATACCGCCACTGGTAAACACGACTTCAATCGCCAAATCGGGGCGCACTCGACCTGGAGCAAGTTTATAGGATTCATCCGCCTCTCGCTTGACAGCACCTGCTTCACTTTCTAAGGTCATTGAGCCAGTTGGGGTAAAGTCAAACCCTGCCATGAGCAAGTACACTTCTACCAATGCAGCAATTCTCTTCTTAACTGTTTCGTGAGGTTCTCCTGGTATTCTTCGTATCTCCAAAACACCATCCAGGAAAGAGAGCCGATATCCTGGGCGGTCTAACAATTGCTCAACTGCTTTGAACTCTCTCCAAGTCAGTTTCTCAAACAAAAGGGGCAGTTCTTTTCTGGGTGTTGCGATCGCTGCTGGGGTCATTTGAGTTTGCAGTCTGTTTTTAGATTAGAAATAGTGGTTTCGATGTCAATTCTTTCATCTTAACTTATTTTTGAAGCTATAGAACTGTTTGACGTAACTCCGGAAACACTTTAGACACCTTACCTAACAAGTAATCTCCGTAAGTTCCGCGAAAGGCATGAACGCTAGCTCTATCCCAGCGTTCGTTTTTATCATCCATCGCCATCACTTCTTTCAGTTCAATTGGTTTTACTTCAACATTAAAATTAGGATCGAAGAAGAAGGGAAACGACAAACGATCGCCTCCAGACAAATTTAGTACGCGATGGGGTGTCGAGCGATACAACCCCCGCGTCATGCGATCGAGCATATCTCCAATATTGCATACAAATGAGTTAGGAACAGGTGGCGCATCTACCCAGCCAGACTTCGACCTAACTTGCAATCCACCTGCATTATCCTGCTTGAGGATAGTTAATACACCATAATCAGTATGTTCCCCCACACCCCACTGACGTTTATCCTCAGAAAGTGACGGGTTAGGAGGATAGTTAAAAATCCGAAATAATATCAGTGGGTCTGTTGTGTAGCGATCGCTAAAGTAAGATTCTTCTAACTCCAGGCTAAGAGCAATACCAGCCATCAACCTATGCCCTAATTTAGTCATCGCTTCCATATACTCAAGCACAGTCTGTCCTAATTGCGGAACACTTGATGGAAAAAGATTGCGACCGTGCATTGGAGTATTAGCTCTAACAAGTGGATGGTTTTCTTCAAGTTCTGCACCAAAATATATACCTTCCTTCAAGTCTGGCTTACCTGAGGTCAATTCGCCTCCCACAGGGAAATATCCCCGCCATGCTCTACCACCAACTTTCATGCCAATCTCTAGTTTAGTTTCCACATCCCGTTCAAAGAACTGTCGGCTAAAGTGTTCCAGACGTTGCTGTAGTCCTTCATCAACACCATGCCCAATAATGTAGAAGAAACCACACTCACGGCATGCTTGTCCAATCTGAGTCGCTACTGTGTATTTGTCACCATTTCCAGAAACTAGCGCACTGACGTCAATGATAGGAACTTGGGAAAACTCTTTGTTTAGTGATTGCTGCATTGCGATCGATAAGAGTATTGTGAGAGTCAAAAAGTAATGCTTCTAATTATATTCTTAAGTTTGTAGAAAAATACTTGCTCTCAAAGGACAAGTGTGGCAAACTAACTTTAAGATACGATCTGTAATTCTTCTTTATAACGTGTCCCATTTTACACGTATTTGCTCCCGTTGGCGAATTCATTAAAAGGGTGGTTTTTGGAAACTTTCGTTGGGGCATTCCCACGATGGCATGAGTATTTCCAGCCTTATGAAACATTTCGCCAACGGTATCCGTATTTTGTTATGACCTTGACAAAATTAGTATGGTGTGCCGTCTTTGTGGACAAATTTCCATAAGCCATTCTCTAAATTGGCCATAAGGTCGTCATCGGGATAGCTGCCTTCGTCTCCCGGTGTTCTGTCCCCGATTTCGAGGTAAAGAACATCTTCTGTTGTTTCGTTGATGAGGTGGTGGCCGTTACCAGTGCCAGCCTTGAAGCCAGCACACATACCAGGGGAGAGTTGTGTACAAC
>NZ_BAACAP010000148.1:0-37912 GCF_045865695.1 Scytonema hankhaensis NUACC26 | reverse complement strand
ACCCAATAGAGCCTGAAACACAGTACTAAAATGCCAATAATACCTAAAAAAACTCCAAACCCCATGACCGAATTCGTCGTTGTTTGGACAGTGGAACTACGGCTAAATATTGCCAACAACAAAGCCAAGCCAGAAACAGCGCCTAGTACTAACTGTACCCAGAAGCTAATCGGTCTGACTACATGAAAAGTAGCTGCAAATCGTTTTTTAGTTGGTGTAGGTAGGTAGGAATTTAAGTCATTTGACATATTCGTTTTCCTTGGTAAACTTGGTAGCTAAGCCATAACTAGCTTTAATTTAATTGGCAAAAGTGGAAAGCTAGTATTTATTCAAAAAATCTCGGTGAAAAACTTGATAAATATATGCTTTGCTATTAGCGATCGCAGCGTGTCTTGTTTAGGTACGAAATATTAAACTAAGTTAAATCAGTCTTTAGAAGGATGTATTTCTGTGGATGTTTCCGACTACACGCAAGCGCTCCACTGAATAACAATTGGGTTGCACCCATCATGAATAATTTATTTTTGCCAAATTGGGATGCTCCCGGAGTTTTTATGTTTGGTTGTGAGGTAGTTTCAGCAAAAGCTACATCAATCCTTTAAAATAAATAAAATGGGTTTATCGATTGTCAAAACATTTGTAGAAGGATTGCGATAAATTATGTGTTGGCGATCGCAAAGCCCAGAAAATTAAGATAATCAATACTTTATATGGCTGATAACAATCGCTCGCAGTGGGACTTAGGCAGATTTATTGAAACTTTGACCTATTTTGAAGTTATTCCTTTCCTTAACTGGGTACAAGATTTATTCCAAGGTCGCCCTCATAATAAAGAAAGACTTGATGGAGCAAAAAAAGTGGGCGTTATACTGGTAGCTGGTGCAACAGGTGGTTTGGGAAAACGTGTGGTAGGACAACTCCTGCAACGGGGTTATAAGGTACGATCGCTAGTTCGAGACATAGACAAAGCGCGATCGCTTCTTGGCAATGATACGGAATTCTTAGTTGCGGATATTACTAAATCTGAAACTCTCAGTCCTCTAATTGCCGCTAACATCCAAGCCATAATTTGCTGCACTGCCGTGCGCGTCCAGCCTGTAGAAGGAGATAGCCCAGACCGTGCGAAATATTACCAAGGAGTTAAATTTTACCAACCTGAAATTGTTGGCGATACTCCAGAAAACGTTGAATACCAAGGTGTGAAAAACTTGGTAGAAGCTGTAGCAAAATATCTGCCAAAAGCAGGAGAACGAGTGTTGTTTGATTTTACAAATCCATCTACAGAACTCAAAGAGACTTGGGGTGCAGTGGATGATGTTGTTATGGGTGGAGTCAGTCAGAGCAATATTCAACTAGTAGAAGGTACAGCCCTATTTTCTGGTTACGTTTCCACCGCTAACTCCGGAGGATTTGCTTCTGTGAGAACTAAAAATTTTACTCCTGGTTTTAACTTATCTGGCTGTGAAGGCATAGAGTTGCGCCTCAGAGGTGATGGAAAACGCTATAAATTCCTCCTACGCACCGAGACACAATGGGATGGTGTTGCTTACAGCTATTCTTTTGACACGGAAGCCAACACCTGGATGAATGTTCGCATTCCTTTTGCAGATACCACTGCTGTTTTTCGAGCCAAAACACTTAAAGATTATCAGCCTATTGATACTAGTAAAATTTGCTCGTTTCAACTCATGTTGAGCAAGTTTGAATATGATGGGGGATTAAATCCTAAATTTACACCAGGTGGGTTCTCGCTCCAAGTAGAATCTATCAAAGCTTATGGCAAACAAGTTTTGCCACAATTTGTCCTTGTCAGTTCAGCAGGTGTGACTCGCCCCGGAAGACCGGGAATTAATTTAGATGAGGAACCACCCGCCGTTAAATTAAATGACCAACTTGGAGGAATTTTAACTTGGAAATTAAAAGGAGAAGAGAGTTTAAGACAAAGTGGAATTCCTTACACGATTATTAGACCGTGCGCCTTAACTGAGGAACCAGGAGGTAAAGAGTTGATTGTCGCTCAAGGCGATAACATCAAAGGCAAAATCAGCCGTGAGGATGTTGCTAAGCTTTGTGTAGAAGCACTACAACAAAGTCAAGCCTCAAATGTTACATTGGAGGTAAAAGAAGGAGAAAAGATTGTTAGTTCTATCGACTGGCAAAGTCTATTTTCTCAACTGAAACCCGATCCAAATTCATGAAACGCTTCTGGCTGGTAGTATCGGTACTGTTATTAGGAATTCTCATTTGGGGTGGGATACAGGGTAAACGCATCTAAAATCAAGGCAAAGGTGGCAGGCAGGGGTAGCAGGGGTGGCAGGGAGGCAGGGGAGAAAAGAAAAATGTTGGGAATTTTTGCCTAACTCATTAGACAAATTTTAAAAAGTGGGAATTTATCGCTGTTAATAACTAACGTAACAAAGCAACCATTTCTATGGTTGCTAATAAAATTTTCTAAGTAGAACGATTAATCAACCAGGGTGATGGATTGTTAATCATGTTTACTAAACCAGATAAAACTTGATTGTAGCGAGCGGAAAGTTCAAGTCCAGCTTCGGCATTTATATAACCACATTTAATGGCAAAATTCAGCCAAGGCGCGAGTTTCGGCAGCTTCGGCTTCGCAGTCATTTAATTTGGCAATAAAAGCTGCTTCATAACGTCGTAATAATGTAATCGCCTTGCTGATGAGTCATTAATTTTACTATTTCTTTTTGACAACCCATGGCCTCAATTGTTACCAGACATCCAGCCACATCTAATATTTTAATAACCTCTGGAATTGCTTGAATTTCATGAGATTTTTTATCGACTTTTCGTTGTCCTAAAACTCAACGATTTTCACTTGCCCAAGCATTAACCATATGAATAGCTGCTTTGTCTTTTCCTTTGTCATCTGACCCTTTTAAACTTTTTCCATCAATTGCTATAACTTCTTTATCTGTCATTTTACTCAGAGATTGAATCTAACTTAAAAAACACTCTTGAAACTCTTGTGGGTCGAGCCGAGAAAAAATCAAGCGCAAATGTATCATGTGATGGTTAGACTAGTCCTGAAGGAGGGTCTCCCTCCGCAGGGAACTGGCGAACTCGGAGGGGATACCATTTGGTAATTCTAAAAACTGTTGCAACCATTTATATTTTGCTTTTCCATAAGTTTCAATTGCTACCCAACATAAGTGCTCCACATATAACAGCGCAAATGGCAATAGTAATAATATCTATAAGTTTCTGCTGTTTTGTTCTATCTACTCAAAGGAGCTGATATCTTAGCAAAGTGCTCGACAATTTTTATTTTGGGTTGAATTTTCATATATCTTGTTAAAAATCCACTTTTGGATAACAGAGTACCACAAGGCTCCTTAGATTACCGATTTGATTGAAATACTTGAAAATCAACCCGAAACTTAGATGTATGTCGCATTTGTCAAGAGATGACAAGTATTCTCGTTCCTACTCTCTGAAAATTGATATTTTGACCGATTAACCTCCCCTGCCTCAGAGCCTCCCCTGCCTTTTAGATGCGTTTGCCCTGGGGTGGGATATTGTCAAATACCGTGTCCTCCCAACAATATGATTCCCGTGTCTTCAATTTGGAAGCTGATTTGAACCGTTTGGAGACTAGGGTTATTCGTATAGAAGCGCTACTCGTTCAAAATCGTCGCGTACCTCCTGTCAGTACAACCCAAACTCCATCATCGCGATCGCGAAGAACTGTTTCACCCCAAGATCGCGATCGCATATTCGATAGACTTGCTACTTTGGTTGTAGAACTGAAGCAGCAAGTCAATGCATTGGAGGGACGGGTCGCAAAATTAGAGAAACATTAAAAAAGCTTTTCTTTGACTGCACCATTGCTTTTTTTAAAAATAAGACTATTGTAGGACTTACGCAAAGCCCCCCTTTTTAAGGGGGGCTAGGGGTTCCCTCTGGGGTTGGGGGGAGATGGGGGGATCTGCAACACGTGAAAACCCCAGAATATCGTTAACGTTGCGTAAGTTCTGTATTGTTTAGGGATATCTAAGAAATAAACTAACCATCTTGTGGGATGGGCGTCCTCGCCCGTCCTATTGGACAATTTTTCATTTGAAAGTCCCTTATTAACTTAAAAATCACTATAAATTCAAATACACTTTTTCCTATAATTCTTCTGGATTATCTTCAGGAAAAACAACATCCTCATACAGCAAAGAAATAGGGCAATGGAAATCAACGCTAGTTAAAAATACTTCTAGTTCTGTTTCGTTAGCAGTTGTTTCCTCAAGCGAATAAGAAGTGAGATCCCATTTTCCCTTTTCATTGAGTCGATAGCATTCCACACTCATTTTATCTGACTCAATCAGAGCGTATTCTTTTAAGGTCTCAATCCGATCTGAAAGATTTTCGTCTAAAAGCAGTTTCACAACGATGCCACAAATAATTTTTTCTCACGCTCGGCAGCGAAAGCAAGACAAGCTTTGATGTCTTCTGAAGTAAGTTCAGAAAAGTCTTCCAGAATTTCTGCTTCAGTCATTCCACCTGCTAAATATTCTAAGATGTCGTACACTGTAATTCGCATTCCACGAATACACGGTTTACCACTACGTTTTCCAGGTTCGATTGTAATGATATTGTGATAATCCATAAGTTGGCAATTCCTAGCTTTATCTTGATTATAATTAATTTCTGAAGATATATAATTTACTGCATTCTGTCTATTGTGCGATATTGAATGGCTTCAGCTACATAATGGGGTTTTAGGTTATCATCTCCTGCTAAATCTGCAATAGTTCGTGATACCTTGAGAATGCGATCGCTCGCCCTTGCGCATCAACCTAATTTTCTAATTGCCCCTTCTAACAAATTGCGACTGCTATCATCTAAATTACACTAACAGTTTCTCACCCTTGTGTGCTCAAGAAATTTCTCCGGGACGAGGAAAACCACCACTACCCACCAAAGAAAAAGCAATGCCTGAAAGTTTAATTTTTTTAAGGCGTTACAAAAAGAGCTTGTGTTGCTGTATAATAATAGAAATTCCCCCAAAGAGTTAACGGCTCTGAAGGGGGTAAAAGCTCAATAATTTAATTCTTTAGTTGAGACTATGATAGCAACCTCAGCCATCTTTTGCCAGCTCCCCCTAGAAAAAAATATTTCTTCCTGCCTCGCCCAAATCCAAGAAGCCACCCTAGTGCTCCTGGAAGCTGCATCAGAACTGGCTCTCATCCAAAAGAGCATTGGCAAAATAGAATTCAACAGGGAACTCAAACGCTACGAGCAAAACCCCAAAGATATTAAAGAATATTTAGAACTGGTACAAGCGTACTCAGAGTGCGACTCAGAAGAAATTTCCGCACTGGGCATACTTACTCTAAAAAAATTAACCCGCCCATCTTTAACTCCTGTAAGAAAAGCTTTAGAAAATTTAAACGATATTACGCCCTCAAGAGTGGAAGAACTAACTGAAACCCTTGTCAAGCGAGAAAGAAAACCTAAACAACCCAGAGATACCATTTGGGGTGAAGGGGGTATTTTCTTCAACACGGGAGATATTTACGACCATCCCGAAGCTGGTGTCACGCTAGAACGTATGGCAAAAGAAGAAGGTAAGACACCTCAAACTATTACAGCCCAATCAATAGAACTGCGACAGGAAGTGGTGAAAGTTCTTGAAAGCCAAGATAGCTGCTGTGAGATTACGCTTCATACTTCTGCTGTAGAAGAAACTGATTCCTCTGTAAAACTCACTCTCAAGCCCATACTCCCCACAGTTAATTTCCAAGGGCAGGAGTTTATATTATTAGACGCAACCAAACCGTGCGTTATAGAACTCGATCGACCTATGTCCCCACCTTCCCCCATCCAACCCCCATACGATCGCCTAAAAAGTGTCGAACGCCAGAGAACTCTAGAGAAAATTACGCAATACCAAGCTTACCTATCCATGGAACAATCTCCCCTCAGAACTCCCTTATCGGAACTGTCTTTAGTTGAATTAAAAGCTGCTGAAGTTTTCCTGCTAGCTGCTATGGGACAAGCCGACTCGAAGCAAATCACTGAAGCGATCGCCAAAATCAACCCCGACAGAAAAGAAAAAGTCTGGTACGCTCTCTCCAAAGACCAACGCGCTCGTGCTAGAAAAGCCTTCCCACCCCATCACATCCTCCTGACGCAAGCTGTGAAAAACAATCTCATCCACGAATGGCTAGAAGACAAATCGGGTAGGGCGATTCAGCTGAGAATCCACAATACAGTACCGTCCATGTTTGATGAATTAGTCTCTCTGGAAAATTTAGAATCTTTTTTAAAGACCCTTTCTCCAAGGGATAAGAGTGCTTTTAAATAATCTCTGTCCTTGTTTACACCCCTTTGGACTTCAATAGCACTGCCTGAGTCGCTCTCTCAATAATTTCGTGAGTGATTCTACATCATAAATTGTGTAAACTTTACTCATGTTGAATCTAATTTACTGCATTCTATCAATTGTCCGATACTGAATTGCTTCAGCTACATGATAGGGTTTTAAGTTATCATCTCCTGCTAAATCTGCAATAGTCCGTGCTACCTTGAGAATGCGATCGCTTGCCCTTGCAGATAAACCTAATTTTCTAATTGCCCCTTCTAACAAATTGCGACTGCTATCATCTAAATTACACCATTTTTGAAGATGGCGGCTCTGCATTTGTGCATTGCAAGATAAATCAGCTTCATTTTTGAATCTATGATACGCAAGATCGCGTGCCTGTTGCACTCTTTCTCTAACAATTTCAGAGGGTTCTCCTGTTGGTTGTTGGGTAATCTCTTCTGGTTTTAAACGATTCACAGCAACTTGCAAATCAATTCTATCCATTAAAGGACCCGAAAGCTTAGCCCAATATTGCTCCCTCTGCCTAGGCGTACAGGTACAGTTTTGGATAGTATCTCCGTAATATCCGCAAGGGCATGGATTTGTACTGCCAACGAGTGTAAACTGAGCGGGAAACATAACTGAATGTCTAGCACGGGAAATTGTGACGTACCCATCTTCTAGAGGTTGACGCAGAAACTCTAAAACATCTCGTTTGAACTCTGTCAGCTCGTCCAAAAACAGGATGCCCTTATGTGCTAAAGAAATTTCTCCAGGACGCGGGAAACCACCACCACCTACCAAAGAAGGACCAGAGGCAGAATGATGAGGACTGCGGAAGGGGCGATCGCGAATCAACGCTCCGCGATTTTTTAACAACCCTGCAACAGAATAAATGCGAGTCACCTCCAGAGCTTCCTTCAATTGCATTCCTGGTAGAATTCCCGACAAACGACGTGCCAGCATGGTTTTGCCACTACCCGGAGGTCCAACAAACACTAAATTATGCCCGCCTGCTGCAGCAATTTCCAAAGCACGACGAGCATGAGCTTGCCCTTTCACTTCTTTTAAATCTGCTTGTCCTGATGTTGTATGCAATATTTCTACAGAATTATCTAACTCTAGGGCTTTGTATCGCCTAGGATTGTTGAGAAAACCAATGACTTCAAACAAATTTTTAAAGCCGTAAACTGGCAATCCTTCAACTAAAGCAGCTTCTTGTGCATTGTCAGCAGGAACAACTAAACCTGCAATTCCTAGCTTTTGAGCAGCAGCAGCGATGGGTAAAACGCCAGCAACTGGGCGCAAGCTGCCATCCAAAGAAACCTCACCGAGAAAAAGGTAGTCACCCAATAAATCAGCACTCACTTGTTCGGAAGCCGCTAAAATTCCCACACTCATAGGCAAATCAAAACACGGACCTTCCTTTCGTAGATCTGCAGGCGTAAGATTAATCACAATTTTTCGTATGGGAAAAGCAAAACCAGCATTCTTAAGAGTTGCCTTAACCCTTTCTTTGGCTTCTTGAATAGCTGCATCTGGCAGCCCTAAAACGACCATTCCTGGCAATCCTGCTGATACATCCACTTCAACGCCGACTTTAACAGCGTCGATGCCGACAATTGAGGCACTCCAGACCCTAGCTAGCATAAGTCTAAATTATTGATTAGAGAAAGTTACATAGCAATTCCGCAGCCTGTAGCAGATGGACGCTGATAAATTTGTACCTCAGCAGACTAGGAAACACTATAAAATCTCTAGCAGAACAACTAGTTGATTGTCATGAGTGAAACCACAGAGACGATTTTCAGCAAAATCATTAGGCGGGAAATTCCAGCTAATATAGTTTATGAAGATGAATTGGCGCTTGCTTTCAAAGATGTTAATCCCCAAGCCCCCGTTCATATTCTTGTCATTCCTAAAAAACCAATACCCAAATTGTCTGATACGGGTTCCGAAGATGCTGTCCTTCTGGGACATCTATTATTAACTGCTACACGTGTTGCTGAAGAAGCTGGGTTAACTAACGGGTATCGTATTGTTATCAACACGGGTGATGATGGCGGTCAAACTGTTTATCACCTACATTTACACATCTTAGGTGGAAGGCAGTTGTCTTGGCCTCCTGGTTGATTGAACACCTTTACTCAAACAGAAGCGTTCTCCATAGGGAGGCGCTTTTCTCGTTTAAATGTCATTATAGTATAGTAAAAATTGGAGATAAAACTACGGTTTACGCACGCCCCCTAGCACGATTAATTGAGCAATTGCAACGTTTACCCGGCGTGGGTCCAAAAACTGCCCAACGATTAGCGTTGCATATTATAAAAAGACCAGAGGCAGAAGTAGAAGCTTTGGCGCATGCTCTGATAGAAGCAAAAAAGCAGGTGGGCTTGTGTTCTGTTTGCTTCCACCTATCTTCTGAACCTGTTTGTGAAATCTGTCGCAATGCAAACCGCGATAATACAACTCTCTGTGTCGTGGCTGATTCTCGCGATGTGATTGCTTTAGAAAAAACCCGTGAGTACAAAGGTAAGTATCATGTTTTGGGTGGTGTCATTTCCCCAATCGATGGCATTGGTCCAGAACAGTTGACTATTCAACCTTTAGTGCGAAGGGTAAGCCAGCAAAAGCCTCATGAGGTCATTTTAGCTATCAGTCCTAGTGTTGAAGGTGAGACGACAACATTGTATATCGGTCACCTGATAAAACCGTTTACTAAAGTCACGCGAATTGCTTTTGGGTTACCTGTGGGTGGAGATTTGGAATACGCCGATGAGGTAACTTTGGCAAGAGCCTTGGAAGGACGCCGAGAGTTAGATTAGTTTTTTGGTCATTTGTCATTGGTCATTTGTGAGCTAAAAAAGCACTTACTGTAGGCAAGTTATATGACAAGAAATCTAGGCAAGGCGTTCTCACTCTAAAATCCACGCATCCAAAATCTACAATCCAAATTGGAATCGGTCATATGGTTTCTCAACTAGAATCTACTACGAAAACAGATATAATTTACCCCGATAGTGATGGTAAACCAATGTCAGATAATACCAAGCAGTTTCGTTGGATTACGGTGATTTACTACAATTTAGAGTGGCTGTTTGCTAATGAATCAAATGTGTTCGTAGCTGGCGACTTGCTGTGGTATCCAGTTGAGGGGAACAATAAAATTTGTATTGGACCTGATGTTATGGTAGTGTTTGGTGCTCCTAAAGGAGATAGGGGTTCCTATATGCAGTGGAAAGAGGGCAATATTCCTCCTCAAGTCGTGTTTGAAATTCTCTCTCCTTGCAACACGCAAACAGAAATGAACAAGAAACTTGTATTTTACGATCGCTATGGTGTTGAGGAATATTATTTGTATGACCCAGACAAAAATGATTTTAGTGGTTGGGTGCGTTCTTCAGAGCGATTGGATGTCATCGATCCGGTACATAATTGGGTAAGCCCAAGATTAAAAATCCGCTTTGATTTGTCTGGAAATGAGTTATTGATATATCGTCCTGATGGAGAGCCATTTGTAGGTTATTTAGAAGTTTCTCGACGTTTAGAAGAGGTGCTGCAACGAGCCGAACAGGCAGAGCAACGCGCTGAAGAAGAACGGCAACGAGCCGAACAGGCAGAGCAACGCGCTGAAGAAGAACGGCAACGAGCCGAAAGGTTAGCACAGCGGTTGAGAGAATTAGGTATCGATCCAGAGCAAGCTGATTGAGGAAACTGCAAAAAAATCATTCACTCCTTCTTGTGGGATGGGCGTCCTCGCCCGTCCTTTATCAATAGCGGCTCGCCCGTCCTTTATCAATAGCGGGCAAGATGCAAAGCACCACAAGAAAATATCTTGGAATGTAGACCCTGGATCATTTTACAAATTCTAGAACCTGTTGAGCAGCGCGTTGACCGCTACGGATAGCACCCTCCATATAACCTCGATATTCCACAGGAGCAGTATGCTCTCCTGCAAAGAAAATTTGACCGGCTCTTTGCATCAGGTGTGGGTTAAAGCGAGCCAAATCTCCGGGTTTAAAGTAGCAATAAGCACCTTTCGCCCATTCATCAGCGTTCCAATCATAGGAACGAGAAGTTAAAATTGGAGGTGCTTCAGGATACATATAACGTACTGTCGCGATCGCAAGCTCCACAGCGTTTTCAGATAACTCTATACTTCGGCTACCTCCACTGAAACAGGAAAGAATTCTTTCAGCCCCCATTTGTGCAAAACTTGGTTCCCACACAACTTGGTATTCAGCATCAAGTAACGTTATCCCAAAGTTAGGTTTAGACCAAAAGCGATATGGATATTGCAGTAATGTCTTTACCAAACTCCCGTAAGGTAATTGCGAAATGGCAGCTTGCTGAGAGTCTGTCAAGGGAGCAATTATCGGAATTTGTCGCAGTATGCTCCAAGGGATTGCTATTATAACGCTATTCGCTTGCGCCTCAACTAAACCATTTACCGTC
Source organism: Scytonema hankhaensis NUACC26 (assembly GCF_045865695.1). NCBI lineage: Bacteria > Bacillati > Cyanobacteriota > Cyanophyceae > Nostocales > Scytonemataceae > Scytonema > Scytonema hankhaensis. The sequence continues at coordinate 27,135 of NZ_BAACAP010000148.1, read as the reverse complement.
TCAACACTGACACTCACGAGATTATTCTCTATTTGTTGAATGCGGCGCACGGGACTTTTTGTATGTACTCGCTCGCCCAAAACTTTAGCTAAGGCATCAACTAAACGCGAACTCCCTCCACGAATCCGCATATTGTAACCACTTGTACCAAGCGTGTTAGAATAAGTAAAAAATCTTATACCAATTAACTCCGGGTCAGTCGCGAAAAGCGATCGCGCTGACAAACGAGCAACCCATTTGGCAAAAGGGGCCAGTTGGTTTTTTTCCAACCACTCATCAAGAGTTTGCTGTGGAGCGAGTTGCTTTTCAACCAGAAGTTGCAACTTTTCAGATAAACTTTTTAAAGCAGTTTGTTGTTCTCCACTAAAAGACTCCTGGGTTTTCAGCATTCCGTCAACGTACCAGTACAAGTCATCGGGAAATTGGCAGGCTGGATCGAGTTTGAGATTGAATTTTGCAGCATAATTTATTAAAGCAGTGTGGCAATCGTCAACAAACTCAGCACCCAAATCTCCATACTGTCCGGCACTAAGTTGTACAGTGTGAACTCGACCTCCAAGACGCTCTCGCGCTTCAAAAACTTGAACTTCCTGACCTGCAAGTACCAGTTCATAGGCTGCACTCAGCCCTGCTAATCCTGCACCAACAACAATTGTTTGAAGTGCCATGCCCTAGAATCCTGTGACGTTTTTTGACGATAAAGCAATTGCAAATGGCTGAAATGATATTCTATATGGTAGCAGGAGCTTGGAATTCGCGCTCAGAAGATTCTTCCTCATGCCCTCATCCCTAATTTTCAAACCTTAATTCATTCGTTCAGCATACAGATACAAAAGGCACAACCTTCCATTAGTTAGAGGAAAGAGTATTTTTGGATTTCTAATATCGATTTAGAACCTTAAAAATACAAACAAAGCATGAGAAATACTGAGTGCTTAGTGGTGGCTCGCGCTCCATTGGAAGGAAAAGTGCAACACGAAGAATTTCATTATTCAGTTAAGGTGCGAGTGAAAACATAAGACCCATTAATTCGGACAAAGGAGCATAACACTATGCGATTTAAAGACAGAACACAAGCAGGTCAATTGTTGGCAAAGGAATTGGCTGCTTATGCTGACCGTCCAGATATCGTGGTGTTAGGGCTTCCACGAGGGGGTGTACCTGTCGCTTTTGAAATCGCCAAAACCTTAAATGCTCCCCTAGATATTTTTGTAGTCCGCAAACTGGGTGTACCAGACCAAAGAGAACTGGCAATGGGAGCAATCGCTTCCGGTGGAGTACGGGTCTTAAATGAAGATATTGTGCGATCGCTACACATTACTGAAGCAGAAATCGACCAAGTGGCAACAAAAGAGCAGCACGAACTAGAACGACGCGAACATCTTTATCGAGGCGATCGTCCTTTTCCAAAATTGCAAGACCGGACTGTAATTTTAGTAGATGATGGTTTAGCAACAGGCGCTACAATGCGTGCCGCTTTTACAGCATTGCAAAAATATAACCCTGCCAAAACTGTTGTTGCTGTACCTGTATCTGCAGTTGAAACTCGCGACGAGTTTGCAGCAAAAGTTGATGAAATAATCTGTGGGTTAACTCCAAGCCCCTTCTACAGCGTTGGTTTGTGGTATGACGATTTTCCGCAAACAACGGATGAAGAAGTTCGTCTCTTATTAGATAGAGCTGCAAATAAACAATGGCTTATGGCTAATTGCTAATAGCCAATAGTTAGTAGGTAAAAAATAAGAACAAAAACATGAAAGTAGCACCAGAGATTACTTATCGCAATGTCGATAAAACAAATGCTCTTGACAATTTAGTCAACGAAAAGGTAGGTAAGTTGGAGCAGGTTTGCAGTCACATTAGTAGCTGCCACATTGCAATTGAAAAGATTCACGAGCGCCCGCGTAGTGGTTCTCCTTACAGAGTGCGAATCGATATGACTGTACCACCCGGTCACGAACTTGTGGCAGAAAGTAATCCCACAGATGATAACCAATATGCGCCAGTAGAGGCAGTAATTCGAGATGCATTTAAAGCAGCTGTCACTCAGTTGAAAAAGCTCAACGAAAAACAGCAAGAGAGTGACAAATCTCAGACTCATACAGATGCAGAGGAAACCACAGCACTTGTGACCAAATTATTTCGTGAGGATGGTTATGGCTTTATTAGAGCCTTGGATGGTCAAGAAATTTACTTCCATCGCAATAGTGTCCTCAATAGTGATTTTGACCGTATAGAATTGGGCACGGGTGTTCGTTTCTCTATGGTTATGGGAGAAGAAGGACCCCAAGCCTCTACAGTGCAAATTGTGGACAAGCCAGGAGCAAATGCTGGAAAGTCAGAGCAAACTCTAATTGAGCCGCCATTAGGCTATTAACTCAATTTGTATATTCAACTTAACACTGAATGGAGTAATATTCAATGGCTGAGACTCAAAAACAAGGACAACCAACAGATAGAAAGCCTGATGAGTGGCAGCAAGACTTAAAATCCCAGCCAATGCCTGGGAAAAATTTCGGTCTTCAGGGAACTTCGAGTGGAGAATCTCCCCTCAACGCCTATGAGATAAAGGAGTTGTATGCTCAACTCAAAGGTTTTTCCAGCGACGAAATGAAACAGATTACCGTGCTACCAACAGGCAGTCCTTTAGAACATGGAACTAAGTATGTTGACTTAATGGACTCGGAGCGCAAGGAATTTACTGTAGGGGAAGATATGAAAGCTGGACCAAATAATCGCTATGTGGCTAAGAAAGATATAGACCGCATACTCTGGAGCAAATTAACTGACGCAAATAACTAGTGACCGGTGACCGGTGACCAATGACGCTTGCATACTCTGGAGCCAATTAATTGATGCAAACAACTTTCCAAAGTAGGAAGAAACTAATGAGTTATTAGATTAGTAGCGATGGGTCGCATTAATTCTGATAGGAGAAGTTAGTTTAGATCCCCGACTTTTTCAAGAAGTCGGGGGTCTGGCAACTCCTCAAAATCAACGCAGTCAAGTACTGGTCTAAAGTCCAGTTCCTTGGAAATTTCTAAAGCTGCTTTACAGATCCCAAGAATCATTTTGTAAAACCACGCGGTAACCATCAGGATCTTCAAATGTCGCTCCGTTCCTATCCCAGTATGGGTTATAGGATTTTACAGGTTCATATCCATTTATCTTCATTCTCTCAATCGCTTGCTGCCATTCTTGTCGATCTTGAAAGTAAAAAACAATTAAATTATCTTCAGTTGGAGCACGACCAACAGAGTGTCCGTGATGATGGGTGAACTCAAAGTGATAAGCTGCTCCTGGGATTCCAATCATGACACCATCGAATTCATCATGGTTTTTGAAGGAGTAGAGAATTTCTAATCCCAAACCATCTGTATAAAATTTCAGAACTAGTTCAAGGTTATCGGTTGGTCGAGCAACACGCAAAGTTTTTCCTTGCATCATATGTTTCACACAATCTATCCTCCTCGCTTATCAAGCAGGCAATATCTCTACATCAACTGACTGGGTCTTGCCGTGCTTTTCAAGTAACGGCAAAAACTTGCGAATTAAGCCGATTGTAACCGCAGGTAGCTTCATCTTTGGCGTCACCGTGCCAAAACGGGAAAATTGTACGCGCTTGACTGAAACGACTTGACACCAGCAACTTGGAAAAAACTCCAAGATGAACGCTATTGATGCTGACTTGAGCGTGAGTGAATACTTGGAAACCTGGATGAGAACAATTGACGGTGATTGACTCCTAGATACTCCAAGATTTAGTTATTTGGTGTTACGTCGGAAACACATTGAGTCGCCCGTACTTACTTCACAGTAGTATCAAAAATTCAATCGTTAGTCCCGCCCGTACCACAAGAGAAAGTTTAATGTTTTTTTATTTGGCAGTCCCTAAGTGGATTTTTAACAACGGTCTTCTCTGAAACGGTTGTTTTTGATAAAAGGCGATCTTATAATAAAGATACACAATGTGTATCTAGCAGTCATATGCTAGGTTACAAGACTAAAGAAAACATTATGCACTCCCATAACACACCTGATATTCCTACTCGCGCTGTCAATTTGCGTATCCGTGAGGATGTGCGGGCGCTTATTGACCGAGCTGCAAAAGCTCAAAGTAAATCACGTTCAGACTTTATGATTGACGCTGCACGACGAGCGGCAGAGGATACACTGCTTGACCAGACCTTCGTGCGAGTGGATGAAGAAACATATCAACATTTTCTGAATGTTCTCGATGCTCCGCCCCACAATGAAGGATTTGAACGCTTGATGAATGTTAAAAAGCCGTGGGATAGATGACTCTTCAAGCTCCTGTGCCTCTTGCGGATACCCACCTATTGGATGACTTTGATTGCGGAGTTGCCAGTTTAAATGATTGGTTAAAACGCCGTGCAGTTGCTAACCAAAAGAACAATGCATCACGTACCTATGTTATTGCGGATGGGCAGAAAGTGATTGCCTATTATTGCCTTTCCTCTGGAGCATTGGCACTGAGTGACACACCATCCCCTATAAAACGGAATATGCCCGACCCGATACCCGTAGCAATTCTTGGAAGGCTTGGAGTAGATACTTCATGGAAAGGACAAGGCTTAGGCGCAGCATTACTACAAGATGCGGTATTTCGTACAATGCAAGCGGCAGAGATATTAGGCATCCGTGGAATAGTCGTACATGCCATATCGGAAGAAGCCAAGCAATTCTATGAGCATTACGGGTTTTCTCCTTCACCTACACAGCCTATGACGCTTATTCTGTCTATCAAGAAAGTTACGGTATAACAGATTCGTCAGGAAAGTAAAGTGTAGCCAATACTTGTCAGTTAAGACAAAAAATATGACAATATGTAGGTTGGGTTGAGGAACGAAACCCAACATTTACAGATATTTGTACACACAAACACACCTTTGTACCAGTGGGAACCTAAATATGTAATCATTAATTACTTGACAATGTTTTAATTTGTTTTGAAATAAACAAAGACCGATAGTTAAACACAAACCAAGGACTACGGAAGGTTCAGGAATATTTACTTTTCCCTAGTTTATTGGATTTGTAGGAGGAATAGGAGGAGCACTAATAACCCATTGCCCCAATTTTGGATCGAAATAAGAACTGGCTAGTATTTTCATACTTTAAAGATTTAACGTAGAACCATTAAAAGTGCATAAGTGACATAAAAGAAAACCTATATATATAATCTAGCTTCTAGAAAGCTAAGAAATTCTTAAAAAAGATATCTACCAAAAGATATATTTTGAAATTTTTCAAGAATTAAATAATTAAGTAATGTAATAATAAACATGAAATCTTGAACTCTGATTAGCCCTTCTTCATCGTTGCTCAACTGCTTAATATTTATTTTATAAATACGCTCTTAGTCTGCAAACCCACATCGGATTGAAAATGACGTTTAGGATTTAACATGAACTATTTGACATCGAAAACCTCTTGTATGAGAGCAATGGTATTAAGCGACATCGCTAAGCTAGAGTTGCGTGAAGTACCGCGCCCTGTGGTGCAGCAATACGAGGTTTTGGTACGTGTGTCAGCAGTAGGATTGTGTGGTACGGACTTTCACATCTTTTCTGGGCAAGCCAACTACAACATTAATCAGCAAGGAAAGGTTATTCCACTGGTAGAGCAGCCGCAGATTCTAGGTCACGAACATGTTGGTATCGTTGAAGAAGTAGGGAGCCTAGTTAAAGATTTGCATATAGGCGATCGCGTGGCGATCGATCAGGGGTTGAACTGTCTTAGCCGACGGCGACAACCGAAGTGTGAATACTGTACCAGTGGCGACTCCCATCAATGTCAGTTTTACTCCGAATATGGCATCACTGGCTTACCGGGAGGACTCGCGGAATATGTAGCGGTTCCTGCTGTAAATGCCATACCCATTAATTCTGATTTGGAAAGTATCGCCGCAGTTCTCACAGAACCCCTTGGTTGTATCAGCCATGCCTTAGATAGGGTGACACGCTCGCGCACCCGTTATGTAATTAATGCTGAAGATATCAACAACCGCGTGCGAGCAATTCTGATTTTTGGTGCTGGTCCGGCGGGGCTATTATTTATTCAATATCTGTACAAAGTCCTAAACTATGATGGCTTGATTCTAGTCAGCGAACCGAATCAGCGAAAGCGGGAATTAGCCTCTTGCTTTGGTGCACAGGTAATTGACCCCCAAGTCGTTGATTTAGTCGAAGTTGTGCAGGACAAAACTGGTGGACGGCGAGTAGAGTGTTTAATTGATGCTTGCGGTGCTGGTTCCGTCTTCACCAGATTTCCTGCCTTAATCCGCAAACAGGCTACAGTTCTACTCTACGGATTAGGTCATGCAGGTGTAGATTTGAGCGTACTGAATAACTTACAATTCATTGAACCAACGCTGGTTACTGCCATTGGCGCGTCAGGAGGGTTCCGCAGTGACGGACGCTCATATACCTACCATAGAGCACTTGGCTTGCTGGCAGACAAGCAGATCGATGTAACTTCGTGGATTACCCATTGTTACCAGTCCTTGGAATCTGTGCCTCAAGCCTTTACTAGCGATCGCCTAGAACCCGACTATATCAAAGGTGTAGTAGTGCTATAGGGGTCAGCAGCTGCACTGATGGGAACTGCCAGGTCTTCAGAACTAAAACCCAGTTCTCGGTCGATATCGCTGGCAATTTTCAGTAGAGTTTGAACTGTGGGTTCTTGTAAATTGCGTCTAGAACCTCTCGTTGATACAATGCCTGAGAATATTTGTGTAAATCCTTTTCTTTTGGAGAGCAGAACTTGCTCTCCAATGTGAGAGACTAGATGGAATTAATCTCTTCAAGAGTTTGTTTTGCCGATTTCCAGAGATACACTGAGTCAACACCTACTCCGATCAAGCTATATCCTGCTTCTTTTGCAGATAAAGCATCCTGAGAATCAGTAGTAAAAATGCCTACTGGTATATTTTTGTTCAAACATGCCTCTTTAACGGAACCAATTGCTTTCTGTACATCAGGATGATGAATCTGACCGGGCAGTCCCATACTGCCGGAAAGATCGAATGGGCCAACAAGTATAGCATCGAAACCAGGAACATCAATTATGGATTCAATGTTTTTCACTGCATCAATGTGTTCAATTTGTAGAATAATGACTATGTTTTCGTTTGCCGTCTTCAAGTACTCTTGAAGACTCATTCCATAGTTTTGTGCTCTTGCAGTTCCAATACTCCGACTTCCAAGTGGAGGGTATAAGCAAGCATCAATGGCATATTTGACCTCTTGAGGTGTCTTGACTTGAGGCAGAATTATCCCATCACATCCGGTATCTAATATCCTTTTTATCCAAACGCTGTCATTCCAAGGTGCCCTAACTAAATTTGCACAGCGCCCGCCAGTTGCTTGCATAATTAACTGGACTTTTTCTAAACTGAGAGGCCCATGTTCCATGTCTATCCAAAACCAGTCAAATTCGAGTTTTGACAAGACTTCAGCAGTTTCTGAGCATGGGAGTATGATGACAATACCGATGAGAGTTTCTTTTTGGTTTAGTCTTTGCTTAAAGTTAATTGCCATTAAAAAACCTCCAAAGCTTCGATCCTTAAGAAAAACCATTACAACAAAGGCTTCGGGCAGGAGCCAGTATTACCGTCACTCATAGCTGCCTCCTGCCTTCTTTAATTTACTAGAAATCCAGATCGTTCGTGACGTAGTACAATCGAGTCTAAAATAGAATGGCACGAAGCGAGAAAGTAAGAGAGATGCTCCCCTACCATAGCCCAAAGTCTTGTGTTGACAAAAGTTATGCAGTCATTAACTTTTTGCGTAACAAGCGTCGAGGCGTCCTCATATGAGGATAAGCCTTGGGACGACGATGGGCGAACTCGCTTGTTGAACTCGTTGAGGGCGATATGGAACAGCTTTATGAACAATAACTTTTAACTATGCTGGCGAAACCGAGGAGCTAGACCCGGATACATTGTGAAATCCCGCATTACCCCAGAATTTCGGCAAGCCTTTGGTTGCTTACCTAACGACCAAGTGAACTGGAAGTGGGATAGGAGCTAAACTTCGCCACCACCAGTTGTGTGGTAAGAATTGGACGCAGATTAGTTAAGAAGTTTTGCTTTGCTTTAAGCTGATAATTAATGGTGTCCCAAAAATATCTACCTGCTCGTAATAGTCAGCATTCTCAAGCTCTTCAAAGTCAATGTTTTTAGCAAGCACTTCATTCTTAACTAATTCAAGATGAACTCTCAGCGCCTCTAAAACCGCTCCTGATGTTTTTATACCCAAGTCAATTCGAGCAGACACTTCAAGTTTTGCTTGTTTTCGCGCATTTTGTAGCAGGCGAATGGTATCTCGAATCAGCCCTTCTTGAATTAATTCTGGTGTAAGTTGAGTGTTGATTGCTGCTAAATAACCATATTCTTCAAGGGCTACGTAATTGGCTGGACTTTGAGCTTGAATGAGAAATGCTTCGGGTTCAAAGTAATAAAGTTGTCCGTTTAGTTCGATCGCGGTCTCTTTCCCTTCTCGAATATTACGGACAATTTCGCGATTGTCAAAGGTTTCCAGCACTTTCCTAAACGCGGGTAGCAAATGACCAAGCCGTTTGCCCAAAAGAGGTAAATTGGGTTTTACGGTATAATCTACGAAATCGGCTGTTACGTCTAAGTATGTCACCGATTTGACATTGAGTTCTTCTTGTAGCAAATCTTCTAAACTCTTCAACCCTGCAAGCTCTGTCTCGTTTTGAACCCGTACCAGAACTTCGGCAAGGGGTTGACGTGTTTTGACACCTGCTGTGGCACGAGCAGCCCGTCCTAGCTCGATAATTCGCACAAGTGCATTCATGTCACGCATCAGGGAATCGTCAATCAAAGTCGCGTCCCACTGAGGCCAAACCGTTAAATGTACAGATTCTACTTCGTTTGGAAAAATACTGAGGACTAAGTTTTGATAAATGTATTCGCTGATAAATGGTGCCATTGGAGCCATTAACTGAGTGACCGTGACGAGCGTGTCATAGAGGGTTTTGTACGCCGAGAGTTTATCGCGATCGCCCCTGGCGCAAGCTGTACCCAGCTTATCGCTGGTCGATTTCCAAAATCGGCGGCGGTTGCGACGGACATACCAGTTTGAGAGCTCGTTCACCGCAAAGTCGCGGATTAACCGGCTAGCAGCAGTCGGATCGTAAGCGTCAAGTTTATTTGTGACATCCCGCACGAGTACATTGGTTTTAGATACCAACCAGCGATCGATAGCAGGACGTTCTGTCACCGGAATCGCACTAGTCAAATCCGGTTTATCGAGATTGGCATAGAGAACTAAGAAACTGTATGTGTTCCAAAGCGTCATCAAGAAGTCGCGCAAAGTGTCTTCCACCAATGGTTGGGAAAAGCGTTTGGTACTGTCGCTTGGACTCGAACTGTAAAGATACCAACGGAGTGCATCTGCTCCTTGAACGTTTAATACAGTCCAAGGGTCTACCACATTGCCCTTTGACTTGGACATTTTTTCGCCCTTCTCATCAACAATGTGTCCCAGGACGATCGCATTTTTAAAGGCAGGGCAATCCTGTTTCATCTCCGATAAAACACCTGCTTGTCGATCCGGACTACCAGTATCCGTCAGCAGAGTTGCTAGAGCGTGTAGGCTGTAAAACCAACCGCGAGTCTGGTCAATGGCTTCACAAATGTAGTCGGCGGGAAAATTCTCTGGAAGGACGTTTTGATTCTCAAAAGGGTAATGCCACTGTGCGTAAGGCATTGCACCCGACTCAAACCAAACATCGACGGTATAAGGAACTCGTTTAAAGCACTTACCGTTTTTCTCAAAACTGATGTCGTCAATGTAAGGACGATGCAAATCTAACCCAGACAAATCTCGCCCTGTCAGATCTTCAAGCTCTTTTAAGCTTCCTATACACAGAGACTCGCTTTCATCTTCACTCACCCAGATGGGTAATGGCGCACCCCAATATCGCTCGCGGGAAACTGCCCAGTCAACATTGTTTCTCAACCAATCTCCAAATCGACCATCCCGGATATACTCAGGATGCCATACAATCTTGTGATTGTTCTCAATGAGCTTGTCTTTGACTGCTGTTGTACGGATGTACCAGCTTTTTTTGGCATAGTTGATGAGTGGCGTTCCATCCCGGTAGTTGAAGGGATAGGTGTGTCGGATGGTCGTTTTGCGGTAGAGCAAGCCCCTTTCTAACAAATCTGTGGCAATTTGCTCATCTGCATCTTTAAAGAATGTTCCAGTATAAGGGCTTTCACCCGTAGGTACATCGAGCAATTTCACATCAGGATACACTTTACCTAGTAGATCCACAGAGAAAAGCATGGGGAGGTTGTGCTTGCGTCCGAGATCGAGGTCGCCATATGCAGTAGCAACGTGGAGAACGCCTGTTCCATCGTCAATGGTGACTTGTTCGTCTAAAATGACTCGGAAACCTTGAGAGAGGTCTTCCCCTTCTGGAATCCGACCGCGTAAGATCGGGCTGTATTGCAGGTTAAGGAGTTCTTTTCCTGAAAAAGTTTTCAGCGTTTGGTAATTGTTTTCACCAAAAACATCATTGGCGCGTTGACAAGCCAGAATATAGAGGTCTTTTTTATCTGGATCGCGATCGCCCTTGGCGCAAGCCGTACCCGGCTTATCGCTTGTTGCTGCTTCAAACAAACCATAGGTAGCATCATCTCTGACTGCAAGAGCAACATTTGCAGCCAGTGTCCACGGAGTTGTTGTCCAAGCCAAGATATAGACGGGACGTTCTCCAGATTCAACAATGTTACGTTCCACAAGTTGAGTCAGGTCTGCTGGGAATTTGGGATATACGGAGGGGTCTTCTACATTCTCTCGATATCCTTGCGCTACCTCATGGTCTGAGAGGCTGGTATTGTTGCGAGGACAGTGCCAAGTGGCGCGGTAATCTTCAAAGAGAAGATTTCGCTCCCATAAGGATTTCATCAACCACCAGCAGGACTCAATGTAGCTGTTTTCATAGGTGATGTAAGGATTTTCTAAGTTCAACCAGTAGCCAATGCGATCGCTCATGGCATTCCAATCCTGGATGTACTCAAACACCGATTGCTTGCATAGTTGATTGAATTTAGCAATACCGAACGCTTCAATATCTGATTTTTTGGTAAAGCCTAACTTCTTTTCCACACCAAGCTCGACAGGTAAGCCATGAGTATCCCATCCCCCTTTACGTTGGACTCTATACCCTTGCATGGTTTTATAGCGGGGGAACAAGTCTTTATAAGCACGGGATATAACGTGATGTACTCCAGGCTTACCATTAGCAGTTGGAGGACCTTCATAAAAGACAAAATTCCCTTCAGGAGCTTCTTTATCGACTGACTTCCGAAATATGTTTCGCGTTTTCCAAAAGTCAAGAACTTCTCGCTCTAGATTCGGGAAGCAAACTGATTGTTGAACTTCTCTAAACATAACTTAACCGCACTCACTCTTCATTTGACAAACTCAATGTTTGACATTCCTATCCCTTTCAATGAGGTAAAACAACACAAACACCTCATACCTATGCATTGGGACGCTTAGGTGAGCGCGGTACCACCCAACTTTCCCAGAATCTCGCAATTCTGGACTTTATCGCTACTCCCTGATGGGAAGAGCGCTCTGCTGTAACGTGCAGAACACGGCTCTATCTACTCATAGCTTCCACTAAGGGAGACTAAAACTGAAGTTTTTGGCTTCCTGTGGAAATGCTTTTTTCGGAGAGCAGCTCGGGGAGGATTTTCATTTCTACCGTGTGTTCAGGCTCGCACCGTCCCTGACTCGCTCAGCACCGACTTAGAAATTACTCGTTCCCTTCATTGCTTTTATTTATAGCTGATACATGATAGCATAACAACGCCGATGTGGGCATGACCTGCTCGCCAGAAATCTTGCCGCAATAGACATTTTACTGTTTTCGTTGCAGGTTAACCAACTCATTCAACTCATCAAGCAGTTCTTCCGCCTCTGTATCCCCTTCATCCGCTTGTTGCAGCAAGTAGCTTAAAATTTTATTCATTAATGCGTTTGAAACTTCCATTATTCATGCCTTCCCCAAAAAAATGACCTTTTCTACTTGAAATATATTAACGATTTTTCTTATGTGTAGGTTAACGCGATCGCTTAAATAAATTCTCTACCAAAAGACCAATTAACACAGCCAATCTATAAAGAAGAAGAAGTGGAGTAAGCTCAACGAAGAAATTACTCCTTTCCGCCATAAGATTACCGATCTTCTTCTCTTACTCCCTTGCTCTTTGCGTCTTTGCGGTTCAATTAATTCAGTAATCTGCGAGCGGGATAGGAGTAAGACCCTCTAATTTCAAACGATTTGGATTCATACTTGGGCATTTGCGATACGCCTTTAGGCGTTAAGCTTCGCTTATCGCGCTGCTGTGTGTCATTATGCGAGAATTTTGTGGATTGGGATCGCCGTGGAGAAATTCAACGAATGCCTGTAAATGTTGGGTTTCGTTCCTCAACCCAACCTACGTACCAACGGATTTTTACGCAAAAACTACGTAGTGTTGAATTCACTACCATGAAAATCTTTCACCCACGTGTGAGTCAGAGCCGCGCGCTCTCCCAGCCCTTACGATGAGCAATGATGCCAACTACTACCCCAAAGAAAGTAAGGGTTAATCATCGTTCTAACGATTGTCATTCCGTGAATATCCCTCGCCTGTGGCAGTCAAGCGAATGCGATAGATGGCTGTGTTAACTGTAATAAAGAGGCTGTGACCATCTTCTCCCCAAGCTAAATTGCCTGTTCGTACACCCGTTTCAATAGTCCCCAGAAGCGTTCCATCGGGAGCAAAAATGAAAACTGCCTCGGGTGCTGCACCGTACACATTACCTGCCTTTAGGTGCATGACAAAAGACCAGACCACCAGGTTACGTTCTTTTATCTTTGAAGTCTGCATCGGAGAATAAGGATTTGGCACTAGACATCTCCAAAAACGATTCTCCGTTGCTTGCACAAAAACTTTAGCAGTGAGTCTTGTTAGAGATTCAACTTAATGGATTTTGACCGATCGTGTTCGCGTTTGGATCGAGATCGCTCCTTAGATTTTAGGCGTAATTAAATACGCTTGTGTCGTTAAGCAGATTCGCTTGCGACAATCCACTCCAAGGTTCGAGCGCACCAGTTGTCGTAGCTCGATCGAGCAGCGATTGATTGGAGAAGGGTGTATTCTGCTGTAAACTCAACCGGAGTACCTCTCCCTGTCCGGCAATAAAGCCTTTGTTAGAAATGTAAAGGTCGCCATCCGCACCGATTGTTAGACCCGTTGGAGAAACTAGTTCATCCGTGATTGTGGTGCGAGTTTTACCATCTGGGGACAAATAGATCAGGGCACCTGCATCACTACCCGTCAAGATGCCATCCGCATCATATTCCAGAACATAAAAACCGCCAGACTTATCAGAGGCGAGATCGACGATATTCGTAAACCCGTCTGCATAGACTTCCGGTTGACCGTCAGCCGTGAGGCGATAAATTTGGGCGGCTCCTGCTTGGAGCGGATACCCGGTCAGTTCGCTGACATAGAATGCGCCATCTGCACCTACGGTGACTGCGGTGGGCACAGACTGCTGCACTACTGATTCTCCTGTGAGTGGATCGGTTGCGGTACGAGACGGAAAGACTGTTTTTAGCGTCAGTTCACCACCAAAAGCTCTTTGACTGAATAAATCATTGCCCCCTGTATCCAGAACATAAACAGTATTGTCCTCAATCAGTAAGTCATAGAGGTTAGTATTAACATCTTGCCCATCGGGATTATTGTTAAGTTCATACGCGCCAAAATCGATCAGTCTTGTCCACGAACTACCGCCGTCAAAGTTATCGATCGCAATCAACTGACTAAAATCAGGCACTTGGATAATGCTGTCGCGGAGTGCCGGATTGCCTGCAAACCCAACGATCGCGTAGGCGTTGCCATACGCATCAAACTCAATGTCATGGACACCGGATGCATCTCCGCCATCGGGCAATGCCAGCGAGGGTAGTCCGGTCACAACTCGTTCCACAGTCCCGTCTTGAATTCGGGTAATCGCACCCGTTGCGCCATAGGATAAAATCGCGCCCGGTTGACTGGGAGACGGAATACTTGCTCCTGGTCCTCCACGTCCAGCTTCAGCAACATACAGCGCCCCATCCGGACCAAAGCTCAGCTTACGAGGACTCTCTAGACCAGATGCCAGCACTTCAATTTGCGGTTTCTGTGGTGGTTCTCCGGGTTGAGCATTACCAGCCAATGTACCAATCGCATCGTCTCCGGGCGTACCAAAAAGAACGTCATTATCCAACGTACTTAGAATTCTTGAAGCAACTGTTTCAGCCATGATTTTTTCCTTTCTTTTTTCTTTCTTGATTCGGATTGGCTTTGCAAATAGTTCATCCGAATCATCAGTGTGTCTCTCTGCTCGGGCGATAAGTCGGGGGAGGCTTGCGCAATGCGATACGGCTGTCTTCCGTTAGCGCTTACGCTATCGCAACTTGCGATTTCTGCCAATGCTACCTTTCAGTATTACTGATGATTAATCTTACACGAGCAGCGCGTCCGAGCGCTGCAACACTGCCATATCCTCTTCATCCAGTTCAACAGGTATGCCGCTACGGATCAGTTCAGCAAAATCCTCGTTGGGAACCATAATGCTTAGCGTATAGAGGCGACCCGTCCCCGTGTTTTCAATCGCATGAATTCCGGTTGGCGGCACCATAACGCTGTCTCCAGCGCGAATATCTACGGCTTTACCGTCACACATTGCTACGCCCTCTCCTTTGAGGACAAAAAACATTTCCGCCGCCATTTGATGCCGATTGGGTGGCGTTTTCCCACCGACATCAAAAATTTCAACACAATACGTCAAAGAAGTAGGAGTACTCATCGGATCGAACACGAGCGCCAGCCGATTCGTAGACTCCGGACTAATACGATAAGCCTGATAATCATTTGGCGATTTGAACACCGGAATCACACACTTTTTTTTATTTGTCGCAGCATTCATTTGTATTCCTCCATTTGAGAGTGGCTGCAAAAACTGCTTGAGGACAAAAAATCCCCCATCATTGTTATATAGGTGTAAGTCAAATCCAATTATGCACTTAATCAAATAAAAAATGGATATCTTAATCTCAACTAACAGTTACTTTCAATTCTCGAGGATTTGGATGTTCAATTAGAGAACTTCACTCACATACATCATCAAAAGGGCATCCGTCAGCTTGATTGTCTATGCTATAATGATTCCAGTATTGAGCATAGTAATTAGCTGGGGCATTTAGTTGTTTGTGCGTCAACAATACATTTATTTGCTGTTTTGGAAAAAATGTCGTATTTTGTTTGCTCATTTAAACCAAAAAGACCGATAGCTATCGTTAGCTTAAGATAGCGTTATTTCCCTACTATGGTATTGACCGTACTATAAATCAGAATTTAAGTACGAACACTTAACTAAAGTATAGTTTCTACTCGAGCTTAGTTATTACTATTGATAGATGTTAAGTGGGTCGCTCTATAATTCTTAAAAATTGTTCATAGTTAAAAGATACTGCTGAGGAACGAAGCAGCATCTTTTAAATTTTGGCGCTTATTTAAGTTAAGCGTACCGCTAATTCAAAAAAGAATACCTGCACGCTTCAGTTGCCAAGAAGGCGATCGCTTGCTGGTGTTAGCTAAGAACGAGAAGAATTCCAGATAATATTACTGCATTATTTGAAGTATCAAACTGTACCTACATCTGACTAGTCAGTGTCTTGAATAACTTTTTCAAGGCATCGCTCGGCCAGTGCAGCAATAGTAAAAGAGGGATTGACTGCTCCCGCAGCGCCAGGGATGAGAGCACCATCTACAACATAGAGACCTTCGTAACCTTTGACTCTGCCATAGTAGTCACAAGCTTTACCAAGTACAGCACCACCAAGTGGGTGCGCTGTTCCCCCATCTACCACAGAATCAGTAGAAGGTGTATATTGACCAGTTGTATTGGCTTTATTTAGGGTACTAAATGTCAGATCTGCTGCCTGACGTGCTTTGATTACCTCTAAGTTGTTTTTAGGCCAGGTCAACTTCACACTATCACTAGATGGCTCGTAGCGAAAACTGCCAATAGCTGGACTTATTCCCACATTTAGATGATAAAGCGAACCTTCTCGCGTTTCGTTCCATTGTGGGTAAGTCAGTGATGCTATTGGTCCAATAGGATTAGAATAATCCTCAATTGCAATAGCAGCAGGCCCGCCCTGAGATGGGTGAGTGGGGGGCAAGCCGACTCGCACACCAAAGGTATCACCATTAGCACCCCAATACATACCTATATCATCATTTAGTCTGTTGAGATTCCCCTTAGCTTTCGCTTTAACTAGCAGTTTTGTAGTTCCCATTGAACCTGCTGCTAAGAACACCTGTTTAGTAAAAAAGGTGTGTGTTTGTAAAGTCTGTCCTTGTTGATTAATTTCATTGCAAACTACAGTGTAGCCTTGATTCGGGACTTCAGATATATCTGTCACTACGTGTAATGGCAGAATTTGTGCAAATCCGCTTTGTTCGGCTTGCTTTAAATAGTTATTATCTAAGCTGTTCTTGCAACCACTGTTATTTCCATACCAAAACTCACCAGCAATTGCGGAAGCAACAATCTCTCCAGCAATTTCTTGACGTATGACATTCCAATCCAAATTGACATCAAGTCGCTTACCTACTAAACCGGCGTTGGCTGCTTGTTCTAGGGTTACCCGTGCTGCACGATAGTAGTCTGTCTGTAGAATATCGAATGGAATTGGACTGGGATTGAGCAGAGAACGAACTCTGGGATAGTATACCTCATTCATCTGTTCGTAAGAGATTTTTTTAGGAAAGATACGCTCGAAGTTAGCCTGCGTAGGTTGATAAGTAACTCCGTTGTAAACTAAAGAACCACCACCCACTCCCGCGCCAGCATACACATTAATTCCATCTTCAGGTAAAAGTTCTAATACACCTGTGTAAACATCTATTGGTACAGGCTCTCCGAAAACAGCAACAGAACTCAGCCATGAAGAACGACCATCTGGCGCACGTAGAGTAGCAAAGGTATTTTGTGCCGGAGTGATTTGCCAACGACGACCACGTTCCAATACAAGGCAATGTATTCCTGCTTGAGCTAATCTTAGTGCAGCGACCGCTCCCCCAAAACCACTGCCGATAACGATCGCAGGAATATAGTTGCTGTTGGCAGCCCAGGACTGAAGGACACCAAAACTACGGTTCAACGCATAACCTGTTAAAGCATAAGCGCTGGCTTGAACAAAATGCCGTCGAGACAAAAAGCGATTGTGCATATTTGTATTACAGATGGTGAATGTAGTAGTAGTTTAATAATGCAGAGCGACGAATCATTTGTCTGGAGTGACTTTCTTAGACGACACCCGCGTGGAACAGGCGAAATTAATGTTGTCGAAAACGGACTTAGCGATACGCCTTTAGGCGTTAAGCTTCGTTTATCGCAGATATTGCTTTACGAGTTGGCTTCTCCAGCCAAAGTCACTTAACGCAACAGTTTAAGCGTCTCACTGGAATGACACCTAAGCAAGTTCGCCCTTCACCATAAGAATCTGATAAATCATTGTAAGAATCACCAAAGAAGTCAAGTATTGGAACTCAATGCACTAGGGATAGATATAATCAGGAGAATCCAACATGGTCAACAAACAAACTGTAGACGAACGGACAATTGCTTTGTTCTGTTCTAATGACATTGAAAGTTTCTCCGTAAATGCGATCGCAAAGAGATGTCCACGTCTCGGTTGACCAGAACGTTCTTATCCGCAGCGTCCACTGTGCGTCATCAGTGAGGAAGGCAATCGCACGTCAATCCTTTGCAACAAGCGCAGCATGAAAGCGATGAGCAAAAGTTGAGCTTGGCGATCGCTCAGGTGCGAACGGTTAGTTTGAGGTCGTGAACTCACTGCGATAATCCTTAGAAAATTTGAATACGGTTTTTTACATCTGAAGTGTACTAAGTTGCAATGCTCAACTTCTTTCAGATTCTTATCCTGATTTGTCAGATTCTTATCCTGTTAAGTACTTAAACAAAAATATTTATACCTTTTATGAGACAGTTGGAAAAATTTAGTTGAAGCTGTAGAACAAATCTTTCGTAACTATGGAGAAAAATATATAATTAATTTTGACTAACTACTTAGCGAACTTGCTTTGGGGTGATTCCGGTGAATCGCTTAAACTGCTGCGTCAGATGACTCTGGCTGGAGAAGCCTACCTGTAAGGCAACATCTGCGATCGTCAAATCCGTTTTCAGGAGCATCTCTTTTGCCCGCTCCACTCGCTGTTGAATCACATACTGATGTGGAGAAGTCCCAATAGCCCGTTTGAACAAACGAGCAAAGTAAACTGGGCTAATGTTAATCACTTGTGCAATTTCAGTTAGGGATAAATCTCGGTCAAGGTGAGTGTGAATATAATCGATCGCCTGCTGCAACTGGTTGTGAGTTAAGTTTCTGTTCTGTGATGTAATGGTTTGCGTGACGGTCGAATAGCGTCGCAACAGATGAATGACTAACACTTGAGTCAATGATTCGACATATAGTCGCCCCATGATACCACCTGACTGCAACTCAGCTAAAAGCAGCATGGCGACGTGATAAAGCTGTAAATCTTGCTGACCGAAACAGTTGATGAGGGTGAACCGCTGTGTATCAATTTCAGATGCCTCAGCGACTTGCCCGATTAACTCTGGTTTTAAGCAGATATGCAGTGAAGAGCAGTCCCCTTCGTGCCGATACCAGTAGCTAGGTTGTCCAGCAGGAACCAGGATGGTGTCCCCTCGTTGAACAATTGGATTGTGCAGGCGATCGTCGCGTTTCTGGGTCAAATGACCAGGTTGCCCTAAAGGTAGGCTAAACCAATGATCTGGTAGGGCAGGAAGTTCACCATTTGGAGCTGCAAGAGAAGTTTGATACTCCTCAACCAAAATGCCATCCCAGTTCAGTTGCCGACTGGATGCCACTAGAGCTTTATCCATCTGTTGGTCGAGTTCGACGATCGGGCTAACAAGGTTCCTTGTTACAGATCTTCTTTTCACCATTTGACTGACCGAATGCCTCCCCTATACATGGTACATAGTCGATCGTTGATGATAATCCTGCTTTTGAGGGATTCTTACGCTTTGTGCCTCCCTTTTTCGCAACGCACTCTCATGCTTTTAGTCAATACACTTCCTCGTTCGTGGCACAACCTGTAAGACAACATTTTTTCCAATAGAGCCTTGATTCATACACCTTCTCTCACACCTCTATCACACTCGACTTTTTAATGCCATCGTTATAGGCTTGTGACCGAGCCACCATCCACGCGCCAGTTGGAGCCAAGTACAAAGCTTGACCGCTCAGAACATAAGAAAGCAATGACTGAAGCCACCTCTTCGGGTTTTCCGCGTCGTTTGAGTTCAATATGGGGTCGATTCTCCTCAAGGAAACTGGCGATCGCCTCATCAAAGCTGACATTCATCTGTTTGGATAGCTTTTCCATCATTGCATCAGTCATGGGTGTAGCAATATAGGCAGGGGAAACTGCATTGACTAACACACCATCCTTAGCATAAGCTTTGGATAAATTTTTAGCGAGGTTAAGCACCGCTGCCTTACACGCACAGTAAGGCATTTCTTCTGGGTAAGGTTGTACGGCGTCTTCCGAGCTAATCAAGATAACTCGACCCCAACCTACCTTACGCATTGCCCCGATAAAGGCGCGACAGGTACGAACTGCACCCATAAGGTCTATTTCTATAGTCTTGTACCATGCCTCATCACTCAGTTCTAAAAAATCTCCAGTAGCACCCGTTATTCCTGCTGCATGCACGAGGATATGAACTGTTCCAAAGCGAGCGAGAATCTGATGCTTTGCAGACTCGACTTCTTCAGGTTTGGTGAGGTCTGCTTGGACTGCAAATACTTCTCCAAATTGCCCGATTTCCTTAGCTGCTTGCTCGAGTGATTGGGAAGTTCGATCGATAACAGCAACTTTTGCCCCTTCACAAGCGAGCAATTCGGCTGTTGCTTTGCCAATACCAGAATCGCCTCCAGTGACTACAGCAACCTTACCAGAAAGACCAAGATCCATTTTCAACTTCCTCAAGACTTACGCAAATATCACATCATAATGACACAATTTTGATACTTTTATCTCTCCAGTAGATCCCCCTTAGGTATGACGCTGAACTTTCACCAGCGATCGCGTTCTCGCTGCTGCTGGTTGTAAGCGCGATCGGCAGACCTGTGCGCTTCTAGAATTGATGCGAATGGATGCCGTGCCGAAACCCGATGACCTGCGTGATGGCAAGATAGATTTGATGAGCCTACTGTCGGCAGAATATTCTCTCCCTAGAGGAAGATACCACTTTGCTACTTTTTAATTTTAATTGTGCTGATTTGCTGAACTCATATTACTTGAGTGTTGAAAGTGAGACAACGTTTTTAACTAGCTAAATAACTACGCACTCGATCGCCTTGTAGTTGTAAGCGCCTCAAAGCTTGTTTTTCTATCTGTCGCACTCGTTCTCGACTAATGCCCATGCGTCGGCAAATTTGTTCTAGAGAAAATTCTTGCCCATCTACTAAACCAAAGCGCAAGGATAATATCTCTCTCTGTTGTGGAGTCAGCTTTGATAACAACTTGTGCAAGTCTTGGCGAAGAGATTCTTGAGCTGTATAGTATTCTGGTGAAAGCCCTTTATACTCTAGTAGCTCATGAAATTCTGTATTTTGCTCCTCTCCTATTGGTAAGTCTAGAGAAATTGGTTGACGTGCGGATAGTAAATAATCGCGAATTTGGTTTGGTTGTAAATCTGATGCTATGGCAATTTCAGTGAAGGTTGCATTTCTACCTAGTTTTTGAGATAACTCGCTCTGAACGCGCTTGATTTTGTTGAGTCTCTCATTCATATGACTGGGTAATCTGATTGTACGTCCTTTGTTTGCGATCGCTCGTGTAATTCCTTGACGAATCCACCAGTAAACATAAGTTGAAAGTTTGTAACCACGAGTTGGATCGAATTTCTCAACTCCTCTTTCTAAACCTAAAGTTCCTTCTTGTACTAAGTCAAGAAACTCTAAATTTTGCCTTTGATATTTTTTAGCGATCGCTACCACAAGTCTCAGATTAGCCTCAATCATTTTCTGCTTAGCTTGTCGCCCTTCACTAAGACGTTCTAGCAACACTTCTTCGCTCAGCTTAATTGAAACAGCCCACTCTGAAAGCGTTGGTTCTCTTTGTAATTGAACAGCTAATTCTTTTTTCACAGACTGCAAAGTCATCCAAAGCTGAACTTGCTTGCTTAAGTTAATTTCTTGTTCGTAGGTGAGTAAAGGAATACGTCCTATCTCTCGAAGAAATGCACCGACTATATCAGTTTTGTTAGAAAATGAATTTTGTACCTGCTGAGTAGAATTGGGTTGTGATGTTGACATAGACATGGTAGGCGAGCCTTTATTGAGGAAATTTATGTTAACTTATTCAAACTTAATGTTTTGACCATCTGCAACCGAGCGCTATCCTTATATCTACCAGTCCTCCTAAGTATATTATGTCTTGAAGTTTTCATAAGCTCAAAATTCTAGGTTTAGTAGTTCTTCACTCTATGAATCTGTGTTTTTAACAGTAGGGAGTAATTGTAAAGAAGTTGGAAAGATTGCTGCAAGTGAGAAAATTAGGAAAGGGGGCTAAGGGTTAGAGGGATTTGCATACTGGGTTGTGAGAAAAACATTCTCCAGGTCGTCCATCTCATTTAGTAAAGGAGGAGCTAGATGACTATATTCTGTAGCTGAAGAAGCTACCTCAACACGGTTTATCAACCTATCAAACTTCCGCGCTCGAGCAATTCCTCCACGAGTTAAAATAGTTGGACGCGCTGCGTACCAAGTACGACACATATTACTGGCTGTTTTATGCAACCAAGCTTTGTTCCCAGTTGATGCCCAAATTTCTAATTCGCGACCATAATAGTTAAGCTGTGTCACCTCAATAGGAATTTTTGCCTGAAAGTGCATGGCGATCGTAGCAGCGATCAAAGTTATTTGATTTGCATTATGCATTGCAGCTAAGTGATTTTTAGCCGCAATTGTAGCCTTAAGAGACACAATTTTGGAATTTAGCTTTGGGAGCAGTAATTTTTCACCGTTAATTTCGGTATTCAAACCCCGTGCTGATTCCTCTAACAAGAATACATTCTCTGTAGCGTTTTGCCAATCTTTTGATTTCACCAAAGCGTATATTATTTTACTGTAAGTACTTATTTTATTTAAGGAAACAGGGATAGAGTCGTTTTTAGTTTCGGGTGTGGTCTCTCCGAATGAATATGATTGTTCTGCAATCTCGTTGAGATAAGAAGTGCTAGCTTTATTGCGAGATGTTACGAAACTATTATCATGTTGGGGCATAATGGCAACAGGTTGCGGAGACTTACTTGCATCATTCATTTTTAATAACTCAACTATACCTAAACCAACCAATAATAAAGTGGGAAGAATAATTTTGATTGAAGTCATCATAGTTATAAATGCTTGGGGAAAACTCTAAGATATACAAAACTTGTCAAGAACTTGGGAAGATTTTGAGTAGGATATCAAATGGCAACTAAAACAAGGAGTAGTAAAAAAATTTAGATATGCCAAGAAATCTTTCCGAGTTCTTCACTTTCACCTTATACATTAAGCACATCAAGACAACTCATTCAAATTACGGAGAAGCGTTGACAACTATGAAAAATACAACTAGAAATGTTTTTGCACTTGGTTTAATGAGTCTTTTAAGTCTTAACGTAATGTCACAGGGTGCTTTTGCTGCTCAAGCTCAAACCGCAAACTTAAAAAATAGCAAAGCAAGTACAACAGCCCATTCCGTTCATCGTACTGCACAACATTCTCTAAAGAAAAAGCACACTCAACAACACGCTAAAAAACCTGCGGCTAATATGCAAGCTCTCAAGTCAACAAATACTAAGGAATCAACGACTAAAGGAGGTTCAGCAGCTAATGTAGCAACACCAAATACTACTACGAAAAAGTAAACTAAGTTGTATTATAGGATAGGTACTAATGAAGTAGAAAATAGCTTGATTTCATGACCTCGGTTTTTCTCCTCTTGCTAGAGAAGTTTCTATGTAATATAGAGCCTCTCGTCCCACATCGTGTTCATGCTGGGTTTATTCTCATCGATTAAACCCAACTTTTTTTAATTCAAATGAAAATCCAAAAAATACTATTCTCTCGAAACTTTGTCTTATTTGTATTTCTTAGTATGCTGAGCCTTCTATCTTTAAATTTACTATTAAATAGTAAACTTAAAGATATTTATGCTATTTTTAGCAGACTAAATATTTCCCAAAATACTAAAAGTAGTCAAGTATTATCTAAATCGCTTACTAATAGTTTGAGTACAACACCATCAAGAGATTTAAAACCGGAGTTAAAATCAAAGGTTTTGACAACAACAGTTCCAGCACAATTTTCAGGAGCTATTGTTTACCAGGCAAAGTTCCTCAAAAAGGATAAATATATTGCCTTAACATTTGATGATGGTCCGTGGCTTAATTCTACTACTAATGTCCTCAAGATTCTCCATCAAAATAATATCAAGGGTACATTTTTCACTCTAGGAGAAAATATACAGAAATATCCCAATTTAGCAATGCAGATTGTAGTAGAAGGTCATACTATTGGTAATCATACTTGGCATCACTGGTATCATTTCCTCAACAATCAAACAGCAGCATATGAAATCGATCGCACGGCTAATTTAATTTATCAAATAACTGGTGTGACAACAACATTATTTCGTCCACCGGGCGGGATACTCAACAATGGTCCTGCTACTTATGCTAGAAAGAAAAACTACACTGTTGTTATGTGGTCTGATGACTCTCAAGATTATAGACGCCCCTCTATTAACATCTTAGTTAACAGGGTTTTAAAACAGGCAAAATCTGGTAGCATTATACTTATGCATGACGGTGGTGGAAATCGATCGAGAACTGTAGCAGCTTTACCACAAATTATTAGTCGATTAAAACAACAAGGTTATAGTTTTGTTACTATTCCTGAGCTTCTAGAAATACAAAGCAAGGAACAAAATTTACAAATTTCTAAACTCCACTAGCCGGAAGGCGAACTGTAAAACAGCTACCAACACCCAACTCGCTTGTAACAGCAATTGAGCCTCCATGATTTTGGACAATTGCTCTGACGATAGATAATCCCAATCCAGATCCACCTGAATGGTACGAACGAGAACTATCAGATCGCCAAAACCGCTCAAAAATTTTTTCAAGATTTTCAGGTGCAATTCCTACACCTGTATCTTGCACTTTCACCAATATATAAGAACCTGTAAGGTTACCTGCAATTTCTATTTTTCCTCCATTAGACGTATAATGCAGGGCATTTGCAACTAAATTGGTAAAGAGTCGTATCAGTTGTATGGCATCACCTAACAAGTACAAATGAGTACCTATTGCACATTGTAGATGAATCTGTTTGAGCTCAGCTTGAGGTTTATATTGTATGACTAAGTTCTCTAAAATTTCTGCTAAATTTACTGGATCTCTTTTCAGATTTGGAATATTGTCAGTCCGTGCTAAAAATAGTAAATCTTCCGTGAGGCTCGACATTTGTTGAGTAGCACTAACAATTGCTTGAAATTTATCTGTATCTGCTTCTCTCATCCCCTTTGGATACTTAAGTGCCACTGTTGCATTACTTTTAATTGCCATTAAAGGGCTACGAAGTTCATGAGAAGCATCAGCAGTAAATTGTTTAAGTCGTTGAAAACTTTCTTCAATTGGTTGCATTGCCTGACGAGTTAATAAAACTCCTCCTACACTGCTTAAAATCATTGCAATAAGAATTCCTCCACTTAATCCCCAATCTAATTTATTTAAAGTTGCATTGAAATCATTGAGAGACTGGCTTGCTCTGACATACCCAATTAGCTTTCCATCATCACTTCCAATAATGGGTAAAGTCACCGCTTGAATAGTTTTATTTTCGATTTGGATATTTATGCTTTGATGCAGAGAGATAGGTAAATTTAAAACATCGTCTCCCTGTTGACCGATTAAACGACCTTGCGTATCGAACCATTGTAAAGCTTGATGTCTAGCGATAATGTTGAGTATCGAAAATTCATTTTCTATTTTGACACGACCATTTTCAAACCTTGCATTAGCAGCAGCACCCTCTCCTAGATCTATCAGTTTATTTGTTAATTCTTCTGTTAAACTACGAGTAAAGAAAACACGCACCGCTACTGCAAAGCATCCTAAAATTAATGCAAGAACTACCATGTAAGATAATAGTAAGCGGTACCTTATCTTCTGAAACATAAATTCTGAAGCTATCTCACTAGCTTAATGTTTGCAACCAAGAGATACCTGACTGCTGGAGCAATTAAGTCTCCTAAAATTTCGCCGCTTCCTTTCATAGCTCCGAAAGTTGCGCGTTTAGGTTGGGTTGTTGCTGGACATATAACGACCAATGGTTTACCTTCATGAGTAACAGTTAAGGGTGTTTTAGTACGTTCTACTTCTGTAAATAGTTGCTGGAGATTTTCAGGTAACTCCTTGGTACTAATTTGTTGCATATTTGGGTTTAATCGTTTGTAAGTAGGTTTTGGTTAGCGAAGTTAGTAACCTACATTCCGCACCCTATGACTAAAAAATAGATGTACTTATGTTGTCAAAGAAACCACATTTCCGAGCGCTGCACTAGTTTCTCAATAATGCTTTTTGTAGGGTGGGCTCACCTTTGGATGTTGGTGGGCAGTGCCCACCCTACGATAGATAATAGATAATGGATTCAATGGATATTCAACAAGGTTTTCTCAATTCAAAATCCACGCATCTAAAATCCAAAATCATTAAGTTCCAGAAGTCCAAGAGTTGATGTACTCAATTTGGTCTGCAGTTAGGCTATCAATCTGAATACCCATTGCTTGCAACTTCAAACGAGCAATGTCTTGGTCTACCTCAGTTGGTATGGAGTGAATACCGGGTTCTAAGCTACCCTTATTCTTGACTAAGTACTCGCAAGCAAGAGCTTGGTTTGCAAAGCTCATATCCATCACCGCACTGGGGTGACCTTCTGCTGCAGCCAAGTTAATTAAGCGTCCTTCTCCTAAAACAACAACTGATTTACCGTTGTTGAGAAGATACTCTTGGGTGAAGGGGCGTACTGTCTTCACGTCTTTTGCTTTAGCACCTAAAGCAACAAGATCGAGTTCGATGTCAAAGTGACCGGAGTTACAAATAATTGCACCATCTTTCATCACATCGAAATGTTCGCCACGAATTACGTGCTTGTTACCCGTAACGGTGATAAACAAATCGCCTAGAGGAGCAGCTTCTGCAATTGGCATAACTCGGAAACCGTCCATGACAGCTTCGATCGCTTTGATGGGGTCAATTTCTGTCACAATTACGTTAGCGCCAAGTCCTCTTGCGCGTAACGCTGTTCCTTTACCGCACCAACCGTAGCCGACGACAACAATGGTTTTACCTGCTAACAAGACATTTGTAGCCCGGATTATACCATCAAGGGTGGATTGCCCCGTACCGTAGCGGTTGTCAAATAAGTGTTTTGTGTCGGCGTCGTTAACGTTAACTGCGGGGAAGGAGAGTACGCCATCTCTAAACATGGCGCGGAGTCTGACAATTCCTGTAGTTGTTTCTTCAGTGGTACCAATGATGTCAGCAAGTTGGTGCTGGCGTTTTTGTACCAAGGTGGCGACGACATCACAACCGTCATCAATAATGATGTTGGGGCGATGATCTAGAGCAATTTGTACGTGGCGGTTGTAGGTTTCAGCATCTTCACCTTTGATGGCAAAGACAGGGATTTCATAATCGGCTACTAGACAAGCCGCTACGTCATCTTGAGTTGAAAGGGGATTGCTGGCAATCAGTACAGCATCCGCGCCACCAGCTTTCAGTGCAATTGCCAAGTTAGCTGTTTCTGTGGTGACGTGACAGCAAGCTACTAAGCGAATTCCATCGAAAGGTTTTTCTTGGGCAAAGCGATCGCGAATTTGCCGTAAAACGGGCATTTCACGTCCAGCCCATTCAATGC
>NZ_BAACAP010000147.1:0-35913 GCF_045865695.1 Scytonema hankhaensis NUACC26 | reverse complement strand
CATTATTACCCCCCATTATCCCCCCGATGTATTGGGGAGGGAACTGGATTTTTCTTGTTTCCCCCCAATACATCGGGGGGATAATGGGGGGTAATAATGTGATGGAAATGACAGTAATAATTCAATTTAATGTTGGGTTTTGTTGTTGGGTTTCGTTCCTCAACCCAACCTACGTAACATATTATGTTTGGAGATTTCAATATCTAACCAAGCACAATCAAACCATCACCTTCTATTCGGAGTTTTCTTCCGCGCCAATACACGCTTCTTCCAAACCCGCCTATAGCCCAGATGATAAAACTGAGTGCATCTCGTAACGGTACAATCCAAAGCCAAAGAAGGAGTTTGGGAGATTTCATACTGAATATAGAGACAAGTACTTGTAGATAGCGAATGAGTAATGTTGTCAGGCAAAGTGCGATCGCCCAACTAGAAAAGTGAGAAAGCAACAGCAGAGGAAGACAATACACAGTACCGAAACAGAATGCCATAGAGTAATATACAAAGCCGCGATTGAAACGAATCGTTCTCGCCCAACGCAATTCTCGGTCATATAATTGCTTGATACTTTCGTTTCCAGTGTCCCACTCAAGAATATAGTGGGATAGCTCAATTTGATAGCCTGCTAATGCTGCTCTCTTGCCCAAGTTGTAATCCGAACCAATGCGGTTTAATTGTAATCCTCCAAAGCTAGCGAGAGTTGCTTTATGTGTCGCAATGGTAACTCCTACAGCTAACTGAAGACTGCCATCAAGAATACGAGCAATTAATAGACTGGGAATAAAGTCCCCACAGCGACCGAAAGAAGCTAAAGCTGCTCCTAAAAATTGAGGTTGGTAGCCTATGTAGGCACAAGTAATAACACTTGCTTTCCCGGTAACTAAAGGAGTAGCGATAGTTTGGATATAGTCTCGATTGACTTGAATATCACCATCAGCAAAGATAATTAGTTCGTGCTGGGCTTGTTCTAGCAAGTAACTTAAATTACTATCCTTCAGATTGACACCACGAGGTTCTAAACCTACAAACAGCTTTACGTGGTTGGGAAAAGTGACAGCAAGCTTTTCCAATAAGGGGACAGCAGAATCATTGGTATCGGTAACCCCAAAAAGAACTTCATAAGTTGGATGATTTTGAGTGCATAAGGAAGTCCAGTTTTCCCATGCTCCCTCATCAAGACCTCGGATAGAGACTAAGATAGAAACTGGCGTATTTGTAGCGATCGCAATTTCTTCTTGACTAGATGTATGAGATGAAAAAAACTGATAGGTGCTTAAAGCACACGCTAGGTAGAAAATAATCGAGCCACCTATCAGTATGAGGAACACAATTTCAAGCAGAGCCATTCTATTCAAGGGTTAGTTGATAGTGGTTAGCTGTTAGTGGTCGGTGGTTTACTAACGACTAACCACTAACCACTAACTAACGCCCAAAGAGTGCTTTGACAGAACGTCCTATATTATTAGGTTGCATGGCATCCATTGCAGCAGTTGGTTCGTAACCACAATGAACCATACAATCCGCACATTGAGGATTTCCACTCTTACGACCGTATTGATTCCAATCAGTTTTATCTAACAGTTCTTGAAAAGTCTTGTAATGACCTTCATTGAGAAGATAGCAAGGCTTTTGCCAACCAAGAACGCTGTAGCTAGGACTACCCCAAGGGGTACATTCATAATCTTTTTCACCAATTAAAAAGTCTAAAAATAGGGGATTGTGATTAAAGTTCCAGTTTTTTTGACCTGTCTTGTAAGGGGTTAAAATTTCTCGGAAAAGCGAACGAGTTTGTTCCCGCTTGAGAAAATGGTCTTGGTCGGGTGCCCATTCATAGCTATAGCCAGGGGAAATCATCATGCCATCAATCCCAAGCTTGTCAAGGAAGCCAAAAAGTTTTTGGATTTCTTTTGGGTCAGTTCCTTCAAAAATGGTGGTATTTGTTGTGACGCGAAATCCCTTAGCTTTTGCCGCACGAATTGCTTGAACGGCAATATCAAACACTCCTTTACGGTCTACACATTTGTCGTGTAGTTCCCTCATACCATCCAAATGTACGCTAAATGTTAAGTATGGAGAAGGTTCAAACTTATCAAGACTTTTTTCTAACAATAAGCCATTTGTACAAAGGTAAATAAATTTTTTGCGTTCTACCAATCCCCGAACAATCTCATCGATTTGAGGATGAAGTAGGGGTTCTCCTCCAGGAATTGAGACAACAGGCGCACCGCACTCTTCTACTGCAGCAAAGCATTCTTCTGGAGATAAATGTTGCTTGAGAATCTCTTTAGGATG
The DNA here is from genome assembly GCF_045865695.1 of Scytonema hankhaensis NUACC26. Lineage (NCBI taxonomy): Bacteria > Bacillati > Cyanobacteriota > Cyanophyceae > Nostocales > Scytonemataceae > Scytonema > Scytonema hankhaensis. Next base: position 33,621 of record NZ_BAACAP010000147.1, on the reverse strand, counting down.
CTGTATTTTGCCACAACCAGAACAAGCTAAATTACACCGGAATAAGGGTTCCAACATGAGCACTAAAGGAAAGCGCTTGCGTCCCAACAGACGTTGAGTCACCAAGTATTTACCAACTTCCATTGCTTGTTGTAAATGAATTCCCATAATTCTCCTCTACACCTTGACATGGACTGAAGCTAAAAACAGTTTACATTTAACAGATCGATTGATTTCATCTGTAACTGTGGTAATTGTTTGGCATAACTGAAAAAAACAGTAAAAAGTTACTAATTTTATGCTACATCAACGTATTTATGAGCTACAAACCAATTCACGGCATCTTGTAAAGCAGTTACAATCGGGGACTGAGGCAAACCTAGTTCTCTGACTGCTTTTGAGGCATCGTAGTACATCGTTTGACGTGCCATGCGAACCCCATCCAAAGGAACAGAAGGAGTTTTGCCCAAAGGAGCCAGCATTTTTTCATCAACCCAAGCAACGCTCAATGGTATCCAATAGGGAATGGAGATTTGAGGGGCGGGTATACTTGTAATTTCGGCAAGCTGTTCTAAGAGGGCTTTGAAAGACAGGTTTTGGTGACCTAGAATATAGCGATCGCCTGTTTTTCCTTTTTCCAAAGCTAATATATGCCCCTTTGCGACATCACGCACATCAATAAAATTCAAACCTGTATTGAGGTAGGCAGACATTTGCCGTCGGAGAAAGCGTAAAATTATATCACCAGTGGGAGTCGGTTTGATATCCATCGAACCAATAGGACTGCTAGGATTGACTATGACAATATCTTGACCAGAACGCACGGCAAGATGAGCTTCTTGCTCGGCGAGGTACTTAGACTTTTTGTAGTAGCCAATAAGTTCCTCAAGAGGACTTTGATGAGTTTCATCGACAATTTTTCCCGATTTATCTACACCAATAGCTGCAACAGAACTGGTGTAGACTGTTCGTTCGATACCTGCAGTACGAGCAGCAGCTAAGATTTTGCGAGTTCCCAGGACATTATTTTGGTATAGTGTATCTTTGTCAGATTGCCACAACGAATAATGAGCAGCAACGTGGAAAAGAACTTGGCAACCTCGAATTTTGCCGTGCAATTCCGAATCGTTCAGATCGCCTCGAACAATTTCTACATCTAATTGTTTTAAGTTGTCTAAATTGCTGCTCGGTCGCACAAGCGCTCTGACGTTATAGCCCTCTTCAAGTAACAACTTAACTAAATTGGCTCCAACAAAGCCTGTTCCACCAGTTACAAATGCTCGCCTTATCATCAGTTAAAACATCCTCTAAAGTATAAAGTATGAAATATGAAGTAAACTTCCTTAATTTATTAAGGAAACTCAATCCATTTATCAACTTATTTTTCATCCTTTATCCTCGCTCCTTTTTTAGTCAAGTCGGCTGTGACTTAAAAAGCTGAATGTAGTAAGGTAGATACAAGGATATCACTTATTTGCTAACTCCATACCTATGACTGCAACGCTCATTCAGAGTCCAGACAGGGTATTACTGAAAAATATTAGCTGGCAAACCTATCAATCTCTAGTCAAGGACTTTGAGCAGCAGCCTGCAATTCGTCTTACCTACGATCGCGGTTTGCTAGAGATTAGAATGCCATTAGACCCCCATGAAACTTACAAAAAACTACTCGGACGTTTAGTTGAAGCGCTTACAGAAGAACTAGGAATTGAAATCCGTAGTTTGGGATCTAGGACGTGCGAGCGCGAAGATTTAGGAAAAGGGCTTGAACCCGACCAATGTTACTATATCCAAAACGAACCAACAATTTGGGATAAAGAGCAAATCGATCTGACAAAAGACCCACCCCCCGATCTTGCTATTGAAGTTGATATTACCAGTAGTTCTATTAACCGACTAGATATCTACCTAAATCTAGGTGTACCCGAAGTTTGGCGCTATGATGGTCAATCAATAATAATTGACTTTTTGGAAAATAATCAATACCAACTGCGCGAGCGTAGTATTGCTTTCCCACTATTAACAACCCAAGACATTGAAAGGTTTTTGGCTCTGAAAAAAACAACTAAAGAAAATGCTCTTATCCGCTTGTTTCGGGAATGGGTTAGGGAAAATATGGCGAAGAACAGGTTATAATTTAATATCTAAGATAAATAGTCGTCAATAGTTTTATGACAGTATCATCAATAGTAGCAAAGCAGTACGTTGAGCAACGAAACAAAGGCTATTGGATTGAAGGGACTCGTATTTCTTTAGATTCAGTGGTTTACGAGTTTTTAAACGGAGAGACTCCTGAAAGTATTGCTCAAAACTTTCCGTTGCTCACCCTAGAACAGATTTATGGTGCTATTACCTTTTATCTTGCTAATCGAGAGCTAATTGACACTTATTTGAAAGAGGCGGAAGAAGAATTTGAGAAATTGCAACAATCGCTTAGAGAGAAAAATCCATCCTTATATCGGAAATTGAAAGCTGCTCAAATACAAAAGTAGAGCCAAGCATGACAAAAGTTCGATTTCAAGCAGATGCGGATCTTAAACAAGCAATTGTAACTGGTACTACACGCAGGGAACCAAGTATTGATTTCCAATCAGCAAATGGAGCAGAGCTTTAGGGTAAGACAGACAAAGAGGTGCTAGCCATAGCAGCACTTCAGGGAAGAATTATTGTCACTCACGACCGTAAAACTATGCCTATTGAGTTTGGTGAGTTTATAATGTCACAAATCAGTTCGGGTGTGTTAATTATTCCTCAAAATATGCCAATCAGTGACGTAATTGAAGGACTGCTTCTCATTTGGGGAGCTTCTAACACTGAGGAATGGATTAATCAGATAATGTCTCTTCCTTTATAAGAAATAGAAAATAAAGTACGATAGTATACTTTAATTTACTAATAAACAAGTGCAAAATTTGAAAATTCCTATTGATGCGATTCTCGTTCCTCAAGGGGCTGAATATAAATCTGTATGCATTGGATTAAATCGTGTTGCATCTCCCAAACCAACCGTTTTTCCAATACCTATGGGTACATTGCCATTAAAGAATTATTTGGAAATATGGCAGAAATCTGTACAAATTCATTCAGGTTCGCGAGTTTTACTAATGGGTTTATGTGGTAGTTTGTCACCCCAGTATAATGTTGGAGATATTGTGGTATACAGCAGTTGTATTTATTCGGTTTTAAAAGAAGATCGAGAATTGCCTTTATCTGTCTCTCAACTCTTATGCGAACCAGAATTGACGGTAAAACTACAAAATAAATTATCAACTAAAAAAGCTTTTAAAGGTGTCGGTTTAACAAGCGATCGCCTCATCTATTCTGCTAAGGAGAAACTCTATCTAGGTCAAACGTACAATGCCAACGTTGTAGATATGGAGGGATTTGTTGCACTTGAAAATCTAAGTCAATTGGGTATTGCTGTAGGTATGGTGCGAGTTGTTAGCGATGATGTACGCTATGATGTACCCAATCTCACCAATGCATTAAATTCTCATGGTTCCTTGCAAGCACTTCCGTTAGCAATGGGACTACTTCGAGAACCAATTGCGGCGACGCGACTGATTTTTGGTTCTCTACGAGGACTAAAAGTACTGCAAGAAGTGACAACTGCTTTGTTTACTACCAGAGTCAATTATATACAACCATGATAATTAATAGCTAACTACCTGCTATTCAACAAACAAGGAGATTTCTGATGTCACTGATGACAGTAAAAGACTTGGAAAAGTTACAAGCAATTCTCTCCGAAAACGGGCATGATTACCAGCTAGAACTCGAAAACGGAAAAATTATAGTCATGGGACCATCAGACATTGTATCTAGCGAAATAGGAGCTTTGCTGATTCGGTTATTGGGTAACTGGGTTTATCCTCATCGTTTGGGACGCTTATTTGACTCTGCTGGTGGTTTCATTATGCCAGATACAAACCTTAAAGCACCTGATGTCTCCTTTGTTCGAGCCTCTCGCCTTCTTCAAACGCCTCGTTACTTTGGACAACTTGTACCAGATTTAGTAGTCGAAATTAAATCTCAAAGTGATAGAATAAACACTTTAGAAAAAAAGGTGAAAAAGTTTTTAGAATTAGGAGCTGTTGTTGGAATTCTCATCGATCCCGATGAATCAACCGTAACCGTTTATCGACTTACAGGAGAACCAATCGTGTTAAATAATGAAGATATCTTAACTATTCCAGAACTTTTCCCTGGTTGGGAATTGCCCGTTTCTGAATTATGGCCTCCTATCTTTACTGAGGAAGAAACAAGAATTTAGTAAAAAACATAGTATCGAGAATACATCCAAGCACTATTCCTGAAGATGATGCTTGTCCACTCACAACAATTTTAAGCAGTTGCAATTTGAGTCAGATGCTTCCCCCCCAACCCCCCTTAAAAAGGGGGGCTAGGGGTCCCCTCTGGGGTTGAGGGGAGATGGGGGGATCTAAAAAATTAGGAGGCTAAACGAGTAGTTTGAAAACACGCCGTAGAGAAATTCTGAGATTTTGAGTCTCAATTGTCTCACTGTTTGAGATACCCATCTTCTATATGGGCAATTCCATCCGCTAAGTCCAAAATTCGGGGATCGTGAGTCACAATCAAAACCGTACAGCCTTGTTCTTTTGCAAGTCCGCGTAGTAATTCCATCACCACATGCCCGCTATGAGAATCTAAAGCAGCTGTTGGCTCATCTGCCATAATTAATTGTGGATGCCCAGTTAAAGCACGTGCGATCGCAACCCTTTGTTTTTGCCCTCCAGATAAATCGCGGGGAAGTTGTTTTGCTTTATCGCCCAATCCCACAAGTTCCAACATACTTTGGGCTTGTTTGCGTGCTTGCTGTCCTCGAAACCCTTTTACGTTCAAGGCTGCTTCTACATTTTCAATAGCTGTCAGTGCGGGGAACAAGTTAAAATCTTGAAAAATAAAACCTATATTCTCTCTTCTAAAGCGCGATAGCTGATTTCGAGACATTCTAGTAATCTCTTGTCCCAGAAGATACACCTTGCCTGATGTTGGCGTTAGCAGCCCCGCTAAAATCGATAATAACGTTGTTTTACCAGAGCCAGACGGTCCCATCAAAATTTCTATATCACCTTTTTTGATTTCCCAGTTAATCCCTTTGAGAATTTGAAAGTTCTGTTGCTTGGACTGAAGTGTCATTTCTACCCTTTCAGCAGCGATCGCAGCTACTGAAGAGGTATAGCTTTGATATTTGTTATTTGTTAACTCATTAGAGTTTAATTTAAAATCAGCCATTTTCTCCTATTCTTTGCATATTATATATATCAACTTTTTATGGAAAAATTGCTTTTTACATTAAATTACGCACATAGACTCCTTAGTATTTTGTAGCAAACACAACTTTTATTTATGTAGGTCGAACTACTGTAAGAAACCTATCCTTTGAATACAATGGCTGGATCTACATGAGTCACCTTTTGAATAGCAAAGATAGCCGAACAAACACACATCAAAGCTGTAATACCTAGAACCACAGCTGCTGATGTTGGGGTAATGAGAATCACTATTCCCTGGGACGTTGCCGTCCAGGCTGCTACTCCCAGGCAGACAGCCATACCCGGTATATAGCCTATGATTGCCATCCACAGTCCTTGCTCGATAATGACACTATATATAAACCAATCAGACGCTCCCATTGCTTTAAGCGTTCCAAATTCTTTAATATGATCTGTCACAGAGGCGTAAAGAATTTGACTGACAACCACCGATCCTACAACAATTCCAACGACAGCACCAATACCTAGAATGAATCCAATTCCAGATCGTTCTTGCCAATAGCTTTGTGTAACTTCAGCCATTGCCTTACGAGTGTAAGCACGGGTATCTGGTAAAGTCTCTTCTAACTTTCGCTTGAGTGTTTCTATGTTCTGACCTGGTTTTGCTCGAATCAAAATAAAACTAATGGGGTCTGTAGATGATAACTTTTTCACAGATAAACCCTTGTCACTTGTAGGAGATGAGGTTTCAGAACCGTAATTAATATACGTGTTTGCACTTTCTAAAGAAGTGAACATCAAAGTTCCAAAAACAATGGACTGAGTTCCTTCTGTAAAACCTACCAACTTTGCTGGTATATTATTGATTTCTCCTACTTCACCCAATTTTTGTAAATTTAGGGATTTCAAGTTACTTCGATCGATGATAAACCTGTAGGGTTCCTTAAGATCGTTAAAACTTCCATTGATAATTTTTGAGGTAGGAAACAACATTCCTCCCGGTACTGCACCAACCATTGTGACCGAGCTGATTTTGTCTGACTCTAGTTCGTGCCATAGTCCCCCACGAATGATAACTGCTTCAGCTTGAGAGACACCGGCTACTTGACGAGCTTTTGCCACTAGGTCGTAAGATAGCGGTCTCGTCAGATCTATGTGTTCCATATTTTTGGAAGATACCCAAATATCAGCACGAGATTGAGAAATTAATTGAGAAGATGATTGGGCAAAGCCGTACTGTAGACCTGTTTGAATTGTGACTAAACTAACGGCAAACATAATTCCTGCTTGCGCCACAAGAAAACGAGGAAAATCTTCAAGTAAATTTTTACGAGCGATAGAAGTCATAATATTGGGGATTGGGGAACTCGGGGCCCCCTCTGGGGATAAGGGGCAATGGGGATTGGGGAATAGCAATTAACAATTAACAATTAGCAATTAGCTAATGAGAATATACTCGTCCTTTCCAGGCTCCTCCGCGCTTTTGCCAATGACGTAAGGCAGAATCTAATGTCATTAACGTATACAGGCATGCGATCGCACTTAAACAAAATGCGAATACAGGGGAACAACCATAAAATTTAACTATAGGGTAGTAGGCGTAAGACATGAGAAGCCAACTAGATAAACCCACAATCGCTACCAGCCAATTTCCGGCGATCGCTCCGGTAATTGCACATAGAGGTGGTACTATGTAAACAAGTATCATTCCAAATATAGTGACTATTAACATCCCTAAAGAATAATGTAGCTGTGTAAAAGCAGTTCGGGCTACCATATTCCAAATTGTTTCTAAGGATGCATAGGGTCGCAAGCTGTGGGTTGAGCGAGTTAGCCCTAGCCAGATGCGATTGGGGAACTCGGAGTCCCCTTTGGGGATAAGGGGCAATGGCGATTTGGGATTAGGTGAAGACAAGATAGAATTTTCTTTCTTGTCCCCAGTCCCTAGTCCGCAATCCCTAGTCCCTAATCCCTTTACTGCTTGAGCTAGGGTACAGTCATCGATAAGAGCGGTACGAATGCTCTCAATACCGCCAATTTCGTATAAAGCTTTACGGGTTATCAAGATACATCCACCTGCTGCTGCTGCTGTAGATTTTGTGGGATCGTTAACCCAAGGGAAGGGATAAAGTTTTTGAAAGAAAAAGACAAAGGCTGGAATGAGTAGTTTCTCCCAAAAATGCTCGCACCTCAGCTTGACCATCAGGGAAACAAGGTCTAAATTTTCTTGTTGTGCTTTCACAACTAAGGAACGGACATTCAAAGCATCATGTTCAATATCGGCATCGCTAAGGAGAAAATAATCTGGTGGCTCTTTAAAAGTTTCAGTATACTGAATTCCTTGGTGTATTGCCCACAACTTTCCTGTCCAACCAACAGGTAGTGGTTCGGCAGTCAAAACTTTCAGTTGCTCGGTTTTGTTCAGTTCTTTTGCCATATCAAAAGCAACACTAGCTGTTCCATCCGTACTTCGATCGTCTACTAAAACAATACTCAGAGAACCAGGATAATCTTGGTTGAGGAGCGATCGCAAAGAAATTGGTAGTAAGTCAGCTTCATTTCTTGCAGGTACGACAACACACACTCTGGGAAACATTGGTAAATCTGTTTCCTGTCCTGTGAATTGTTGGTTGCACCGCCAAAACTGACCCCAAAAACCTACGAGTACAATCCAAATTGTTAAGGAGAGAACTGAAAGCCACAACCCAATTTCAATGCTCATGATATTTTTATATTTCTAAAAAAACACTTATGGCTCAAAATAAGTCAAAATGGCAATCTACCATTTTGTTGTGATTATCGATCGTCGATAGTTAAACCTTGCTTTTGAACTGAATTCTTGACCTTTTCAATTACCGGGCTTTTCTTAGTATTGCTAAATTCCAAAACAAAGGGAATTGACAATGGTTCTTCAGAGTCGTGCTTTGAAATTGCTTCCAGTAAATCCGGATAGCAAGTCGAACAATATTTAAATCTTTCTGGGTCGAAATTCATTTGCTCGAAAGCGTCTCCTAATAATTCTTCAATCCATCCTGAAACTTTCTGGAATTTTGAAATGGGTGTACCTACTTTTCCTATTTGAAGTTGGAATTTTTTGTGTCCAGCTATATCATAAAACATTTCGACTTCGAGGAATAACTCAAATGTCAAAACCTTTTCTTTGCTAATTATCCACTTATGCTTGTTGTTTATCATTTTACTGACTCCTTAAATTGCAACTTTGTACATCGACCAGATCTCCCAAGCATCTGTAGATGGCAGAGGGGGAAAATACAAGTCTTCTTTATACTTTTTTAATCTCTGCTCTCTGCCCTGCTTTGCCAAAATCGGCGTTGATAACTATAGATCGATTTCACCAAGTAGGTGTGTTTTCATATTTCTACACAAAAAACCCATTACAATGCAACTTATGGTGGAAAAACAATTTTGCCTGCATACTACCCGCGTGTGGAATTTGTGAGGAGAAACGGAAAACGATGCAAATTCAGGACAAACAGACATCCCGTATACAAGAAGCGATCGCAGCCAGTCAGGATTATCTTCTTTCTCTTCAATATCCGGATGGTTACTGGTGGGCTGAGCTAGAATCAAATGTGACCATCACTGCCGAAGTAGTCCTTCTCCATAAAATTTGGGGAACGGACAGTGAAAGACCTTTACACAAAGTTGAAGCATACCTGCGTGCTCAACAACGAGACCACGGAGGCTGGGAACTTTTTTACGGAGATGGAGGAGAACTCAGTACCTCAGTGGAAGCATACATGGCACTGAAACTGCTTGGTGTCTCAGAAACAGATCCGGCAATGGTGAAGGCACGGAAGTTTATTTTGGAGCATGGTGGTATCAGTCGAACTCGTATTTTTACCAAGCTACACCTAGCATTAATTGGATGCTACGAGTGGCGGGGTCTTCCTTCATTACCACCTTGGGTAATGTTATTACCCTCCAATTTTTTATTTAATATCTACGAGATGTCAAGCTGGGCTAGGTCAAGTACTGTCCCACTGCTGATTGTTTTCGAGCGCAAACCAGTGTTTGTGACTAACCCTGCTATCTCCTTAGACGAACTTTATACCGAAGGTGTCGAGCAAGCAAAATTTGAGTTACCCCGTAAAGGTGATTGGACGGATATATTCATCCTGCTTGACAACGCTTTTAAATTAGCAGAAAGTTTGAATTTAGTGCCTTTGCGCGAAGAAGGTATTCAAGCTGCAGAACGATGGATATTGGAGCGACAAGAAGCAACAGGTGATTGGGGCGGTATTATTCCTGCTATGCTCAATTCACTGCTAGCTTTACGGACTTTGGGTTACGATGCAGCAGACCCCATAGTCGAAAGAGGATTGCGAGCCATTGACAATTTTGTCATTGAAACGGAAAATATCTACACGGTACAACCTTGTATTTCTCCCGTTTGGGATACAGCTTGGGTAATGCGATCGCTTGTTGCTTCTGGTTTAGCACCGGAGCACCCAACTGTTGTCAGAGCAGGAAAGTGGTTATTAGACAAGCAAATTCTAGATTACGGTGATTGGTCGGTAAAAAATCGTCAAGGCAAACCTGGGGCTTGGGCATTTGAATTTGATAACCGCTTTTATCCCGATGTAGATGATACAGCCGTCGTAGTCATGGCGTTGGATGTGGTAAAACTTCCCAACGAAAAATTGAAACAAGCAGCAATTGCGCGTGCTGTTAACTGGATTGCTTCCATGCAATGTCGGGCTGGTGGTTGGGCGGCTTTCGATCTCGATAACGACCAAGATTGGATTAACCTTATCCCCTATGGGGATCTCAAAGCCATGATCGATCCAAATACTGCAGATGTCACGGCTAGAGTATTAGAAATGCTTGGTGGTTGTAACCTGTTTATTGACGATGACAAACTTGAACGAGCAATTACCTATCTTTTACAAGAGCAAGAACCGGAAGGTTGCTGGTTTGGTCGTTGGGGCGTGAACTATATTTATGGAACCAGTGGAGTTTTGACAGCTTTATCTGTCATAGCCCCAAAAAGAACGCAAGCCCAAATCGAAAAAGGTGCAGCGTGGTTAGTGGGTTGTCAAAATAGCGATGGTGGTTGGGGAGAAACTTGTAGAAGCTACGATGACCCAAGCCTGAAAGGTAAAGGAATTAGCACTGCATCTCAAACAGCTTGGGCTTTGTTGGGATTAATAGCTGCAGGTGAAGCTACTGGTCAGTTTGCGCGTACAGCGATTCAACGGGGAGTCGATTATTTAACAGAAACACAAAAGCCAGATGGTACTTGGTACGAATCGGAGTTTACAGGAACCGGCTTTCCAAGTCATTTCTATTTGAAGTATCACCTCTATCAACAAGTCTTTCCTTTGTTGGCTCTCAGTAAGTACAAAGAAGAGGGAGGAGCAACGTTGTAATCGGGATTTGGGGCGAGGTCTGCTTTAACTGCGTCGAATTCACGTTAAGGGATTTCCAAGAAATAAATTATCCGGTGATTGTGGGACAGGCGTCCCCGCCCGTTCTATATTAATGGCGGGCGGGGACGCCCGCACCACAAAATTTTGGGAGATTTTTTTATTTGGAAGTCCCTAAGCAGTACTTGACCAGATTGATTTTGGGGGTTAAAAGATCCCCGACTTCTTGAAGGATACCGTTGGCGAATTTTCAAAATTATTAAACTGAACGGATTAGTTCAGCAATGAAACGAGTGAGAGCTTTCTGAGCAGTTTTATACCCAGGTGCTTGCTTACCCACTACCCCTTCCAGACATACTTTTGACAGATTTCGCACGCTTGCTTTGCCTCCTCTGTTTCAGGATTTTTGAGGATGGGATGGTAGCGCAACCTGTTACACGCCACTTGGAGATAATCTTCCCAATTTTCACTGGCGTGGCTGTGAATGTCCCATAACCTCACTGTCCCGTCACTACTGCCACTGATAATGTATTGTCCATCCGGGCTAAAGGCGACTGATGTCACATCATTCTCATGCCCCTGTAACGGTTGAAGAATCGGGTTGCCTTGGGTGTTCCACAACCGCACTTTGCGATCGCGGCTACCACTGACAATGTATTGCCCATCTGGACTAAAAGCGACTGATGTGACAGCACCTTCATGTCCTTGGAAGGGTTGACCAACTGGGTTGCCCCGCCGGGGGTTGCTCTTAGGTTGTCCCCACAGATTCCACAACTGTAAAGCCTTGCTCTGACTCCCACTGACTATTTCCTGGCTATTCGGACTAAATGCGACTGATGTAACCTCACCCCTATGAGGAAGGAAAGGCGCACAAATCAGCTTACCCCGCAGGTTCCACAACCGCACCTTTTTGTCTTGGTGACCAGTTACGATGTACTTACCATTCGGGCTAAAGGCGAGTGAGGTGACAGCACCCTCAATTTTCAACAAAGACCAGGACAACCAGCGAAGAACGCCCAAACTGAGAATCAGCACAATACAGAGGGAAAAAAAATCGATTAGAGACGGAGACAAATGAAATGCTCCGCCTCTAATCGATCCACTTATCAAATACCAAAAAATGAAATTGAGCCAACACCCGACTACCAACTAGATAATAGCGATTGGCTTACGAAGATAGAGTTTAAGAAGTAAAAGAACTGGTTGCAAAGACACTTTTTTCTGATGCTTGGGGAAAAGCTGATGAATGAAATTGCCTTGAGTGTCCCAAAATTGCACCGTCTTGTCCTGACCGCCACTAGCAATAAACTGGTTATCTGGACTAAAGGTAACATCTAGCCCTGGGGTCCATCCCCCGAGCTCTGCGTTCCAAACGACAACTAGCAATAAACTGGTTATCTGGACTAAAGGTAACCGCACGGACAGAACCTTGATGCCCGTGAAATGGTTTGCCAATCGGGTTGCCCTGAGTGTTCCATAACTGTACTGTACCGTCCTTACTACCACTGGCGATCGACTTGCCATTCGGGTTGATGGCGACGCACGTTACCTCAGCCTGACTGCCTCTGAAAATACTTTGTTCTCGGGCTAAATTTGTGGCTTGGACTCCGCCATTTTTAACGGCGTCGAGAAGATTCCCAGGCGATTGCGCTAGATTTAGACCAGTTGACTGAATTGCCAGAACTAAACTATCTACAGGATTGACTTGGAGCAAATCCCGCACTTTAACAGCTTGATTGAGCAGGTTATTTTGCTTGCGTTCCCGTTCCAAGGCAGCAACCTGTTCTTCTTTTTCTCTCAGCAGCAGGTCAGCTTGGTTGCGTGCTCGTTTTAAGGCAGCAATCTGTTCTTCTTTTTCTCTCAGCGAGCGATCGCGAACTGCTTGGCTTTCTCGGATAAATTCCCGGTCTAAACCCGACAGCAAGTCCTGGTCAACATAATTCTGGAGGAAATTTTCAGCTTCAGCCAATTTTGCCCCAGACAGTAAGTAATCTTCAGACTTCCCTTGACTTTGCCACTCTTGAGCCGCTGCCTTAATCCTGCGTGCAATTCTATCAACTTCACGGTTTTCATTCACCCACCTGCGTAGTCGTGACCAATGACGAATTAGTGCTTCGTGAGCCACATCCACCACCGTCACCGTCAGACCACTTTCTCCCCGCTGTTGCAATTGTGAAGTCACTATTAATCTGGCATCTATTAGCTTTTGGAGTACCTGCTCTAAGAGCGCTGCCGATTGAGGAGAAGTGACTAAATCCGATTTGAGAATTTGCCTGCGTATATCCTCCGTTCCCTCACCCAACTGCGTCAACTCGCGAAAAATCCGCTGAGCGATTTTTTGTTCTTCAGTAGACAGGGAGCGATAAATTTCGTCGGCTCGCTTTTGCAGGGTTTCCTTTACTCCACCCAATTGGGTATAACTTTGGTTCTTTCGTACAAAGCGCGTGCTAAATCATTAATTAAGTTTGATAAGTTTGCCTTAAAACCAATGCTTACAGGCGGTTGTAGTCGAGATTTAAGCAATCTTACACAAAATGCAGTGAGGAATGGCTTTTATGATTGTCCAGCAAGGGTTTTCAGCTATTTTTTCAACAGTTTAGCACGCTAAGTACGCAAGAACCAGGATATCGATTAATGCCTATTACCAAAGCTTCCCGCTTCATAGGGTGCATCTCACTTTTGTAAAAATAGACTTATCTGATACTTTTATAGGTGGGTACTACCCACCTACTAAAGCATGAAAGACAATCTGGAATGCTACGTCTTTATTGAGTATATATATTACATATCAGAGTAACACCCCCTATGACTTTATCTATAAAAAATTCTTTACTGGCCCTGTTGCTAGCCCTGACAGATTTACAAACACCCCTGAGTGAGAATGAAAAATCTGCCTTAGCTGAGATCGGTGAACAATTATCTGCCGACGTCGATGCCTGGAAACCACTTATTGAACCATCCTTGCTAGGTATGATTCAGGCTAACGCTACTTTAAATCAACTGTATCAAATTGCTTTATCTCAACTAGAAGCTGTGGATGGCAATATTCCGGACAATTTACTACCCAGCGAGTTAGAACTAGAACAAGCATTGCCTGCGTCTAATCAGGTAGTAACACGAGGATTTGCGCCAGTCAGTGACACTGAAGACTTTGAAAGCAATGAAATTACCAATGTAGCCATAAGTATTCTGTCAACGAAGAATCCGACTGAAAGTGTGAAAAAATTAAGCCGTTTTCAGCAGATTAAACAATTCCTCCAGCAAAATACCATATGAGCAATTAATACTAGCCTAATCCATGAGTGATATCATCTATCCTACCCTCGATCTCTTTATCTACGACCTGAGAAATGGCTTAGGTGAGAGTGAAAGTGAAATTAACCAAAACAGAGAAAATTTTCAAAAAAAACTCCCGCAAAGTGTTCAGCAATTACTGGCTCAATTTGATAAAGATTTTGAGGTCGAATATGTCGAACTACTAGCTAAGCCAAAAATCAAACAGTTTGAAGGTAGCGATACCCAGTACCCCTTCGAGGGCTATTACTATCCTGTGCGGATCGGTGATACTTATGGACTGCTACTAGACTGTTCAGTTAACAATAAAACTCAGGCACAACCGACCAAATGCTTTGCAGCACTCAAAGATGAAATTTCGCAAAGATTAAATGGTGAAGTCACCACAATTGGGCAAACGTGGATGATTTCTGGTCAACTGCCCAAAAACTCAGAAAAAAGACCTGAAGATATTGCCAAAGCTTGCTATCAAGCGTTAATGCCTGGTTCAAATTGGGAACAAAACTTGGAAGGACAAGGGCAGTTTCTGGGGGCATCTATCTTTGAACTCTCGTGGTATCATTTAACTGTTGAAGAGGGAGTGGCATACCCGACTAACATTCAAAGTATCCAAGAAAACCAGCACATTATTATTGTTCTTTATCCAGATGAAGCCACTGCCGAAAAAGCTGCAAGATTCTATCCTAATTGGATGCGCTTATTTTGCTATCGCCACAAAATCCTCTGGGCATATGGTCAAAGTCGGTTGATAAAACAATATATTAAAAATTATTTAATCACAATTCGACAAGCTATTGAACTTCTCCAAAAAGATAATTACCATCTCAAGTTAAAACAACTCCGGCAATCTTTGTCTCAGGTACAGAATACGCTAACTCCCTATTCAATTAACTTAAGCTATCTCAATTTTCAAGGTCGCACAATGGAGATAAATTTAAGTAATTATAAAAAACGCTTGGAGAGAATTGTAAAACAAACAGAGGGAGAAAGTGAACTGAATTTTTTAGAAGGATTTAGTAACTTAGTGACAGATAAATATTTGCTCCAAATCACAAAAGACTATGAGCATATGGAGATGAGTTCTAAATGGTTAGATATTTCAATTAATACGCTTCGTAGCCGCGTTGAAGTTGACCAAGCTGAACGCGATCGCACCTTCCAAAACACTATCGCCATTGTCGGTGTAGGATTGGCTACAGGTTCTCTCGTTATGAATTTAAAGGATGAGCTGAAAAACTTTCGCAATGAACCTATTAGATCTACCCTCACCCATTCTCAGATTGACGTAACCTATTTAAATATCTTCATTCCACTAGTATACAGTATCGGTGCAGCAGTTATAGCAGGCGCGTTTACTTGGTTGGTAATTCGTTTATGGCCGCGATCGCGTTAACTCAGCTGGGTTAGAGTCGATGGGGTCGGGTAACATTGGGGTGTCACCACCCCGCATTCCCCTAAGAACGGAACGTGACTGTTACCAATCATTCTGCTCAAGCCTCTCCTCCTAGGGGTTTGGGGTGAGGTCTGCTTCAACTTTGTTGAACTTATGTATATGAAATTACCATAATAGGAGAGGTTACACAGACATTTCTTCAACCTCAATAGCATTCTTCTGGTCAAGAATTGACCAAACTTGCTGTAACAACGGTTGCAATCCAGTACCAGTTACAGCTGAAATCAGGAAGACAGGAGAATGAGACAAATGATTGAGTTGCTCAACTAGTGCTTCCATTTCCTTTGTTTCTCGATCGACAGCATCTATTTTATTAAGCGCTAAAACTTGCGGACGTTCTGTTAAACCCCGTCCGTAAGCTTTTAACTCTTGCTGAATTGTATTGTAGTCTGCGATCGCATCTTCACTTGTGGCGTCAATAAGATGTAGCAATATGCGAGTTCGCTCGATGTGACGCAAAAAGTCGTGTCCTAGCCCCGCGCCTTGAGATGCACCCTCAATTAACCCAGGAATATCCGCAAAAACCGTGCCATCTCCTGTAGGTTTTCGCACAACTCCTAAATTTGGTATTAACGTTGTAAAGGGATAATCAGCAATTTTGGGACGTGCTGCTGATAAAGCGGAAATCAAAGTTGATTTTCCTGCATTTGGCAATCCAATAATGCCTACCTCTGCCAAAAGTTTTAACTCCAAACGGAGGAACTTTGTTTCCCCTGGTAACCCAGGAAGAGCATATTCGGGGGCGCGATTACGGTTGCTCAAAAAATGTTGGTTTCCCAATCCGCCTTTACCGCCTGCAGCAATCAGTAAAGATTGCCCTGGTTGAACTAAATCCCCCAGTATTTCATCCGTTTCTGCGTCGTAGACAATAGTTCCCACGGGAACTTCAATGTTTAAATCTTTGCCATTGGCTCCTGTTCTATTATTTGGACCTCCGCGAGAACCATTTTCTGCTTTAAAGCGGTGCTCGTATCGAAAGTCTAACAAAGTTTGCAGGTTTTCCATGGCAACTAGGTATATCGAACCGCCTTTTCCCCCATTACCACCAGAGGGACCGCCTGCAGGTACGTACTTTTCTCGTCGGAAGGCGACTATACCATCTCCTCCCTTCCCTGCTTCTATTTCAATTTCTGCTCGATCGATAAATTTCATAATAAGTTTAGTGGTTAGTAGTTAGTGGTTAGTGGTTAATAATTACTGTACGGGCGCAATGCTTTGCTCACACTGTACGGGCGCAATGCCTTGCGCCCCTACTCACCACTAACCATTAACTAAATATACGGTGAAACATCTTCACCGCACTCATCCGCGAGGTAGGATAGAGCGCGGAAACGTAAGCCTACTAGTTGCTCGTAAAGTGGATTCAGTTTACACAATGGTGGAATGTGAACGATCTTACGTCCAAAGAGAGTCACATCTCGCTCAAATGGGCATTGTGATGGTATCATTTTACATAAAAAACGAGCAACTCTTGGGTCTTGAATATCTAACTTGTCTAACCATTCTCGCAGAGGATGGAGTGCGTTAACTTGATGTTTTGTGGGTGTGGGTTGTAAGGAAACTGGAGTCGTTGGGGTGGTTGCTGACACCTGATGCGAATGTTCTAATGTGTGGCGCAGCGCTTCTAACATATCTTCTGGTTCTTCCAGAACTTTGCAAAACTGGTGCAAAATATAGTCCTCGCTGGAAGAATACGTTCCATCTGCGATCGCGACCATGACAGCTGTTCTGAGAAAGTTTTCTGCGGCGGGAGTCCCTGTTCCCAGAACTGTGGATAATTCTTCTGGTTCTATGGGATCGAACGATTCTACCTTAATGCTAGGAGCAAGTTCATCCTTAGTGATGTTAGCAATTAATTCTTGTTCTTGAGCGTCAAAGTCACCATCAGCCCAAGCTATGGTTAGTAACCCGCGCAGCCAAGCGGCTATCTGTTCGTTGGTGTATGGAGATTTTACAGCATTTGTCATAAACTCAAGCTCTCAGGCAATTCTGAGTTTATCGTAACTTGATGGGTTATGGAGAGTAGGGAGTAGCGAGTCGGACAGTCAAATCCTTATTAAGAAAGTGTTGCAAATTTGCCAAGAAAAAACTGTTTGCACCAAATAGCTTGAGATACTCGAACGAATAGATTACAATTTTCCTAAATTTACTATTGCAAAAAGCTCTCAAGTAGCCTCTCGCGTATATAAAGTAAGGATAAAGGTTAAATAATGTTTTATTTTGGTATTGAACATGAAGTCGCTTTCCTCAATCAAGAAGGCAAGTTTGCTGATTTTTCGCGCACGACATACGCTGATTTCGATCGGATTATCGAAAAACTGCCTACTTATCCTAGCGATCGCACTCAATTACATATTGGAGATGCGGGGATCAGAAAAAAAAGGTGGTATATAGATGGGTTTGAGCGATTCTCTGAATCTGAAGAAACGATTGATTGTGTTCCTAGAGGTATAGAAATTAGAACAACTATACATCCTGATATTTACAGTACTATTACTGAACTCTCAGAAAGTTTTCACTTGTTAAAGGAAGTGGCGAAAGAATTTGGGTTTTCACCAGTTTTAATCAGTTTTAATCCATACCTTACCAATTACGAACCAAATCCTCCCTTAAATGATGTTGAAAGAAGGTATCTCCAAGCGTATCCTGACGAGCAAACTGCTTATATTTATATGGTTACCTATGGACCAGATTTAAATATTTCAGTTACCGATTTACCTATTGAAGATGCGATCGATATCGGTCAAAAATTAACTTATTACAGCCCTTACATTGTTCCTTTTAGTTATAGTTCTCCCTTTTACAAAGGCGGTTTATGGGAAGGGCTTTCTGTAAGAACTTTTGTCAGAACAGGAAAAAGACCAGCAACTTTAGTTTTTGTAGAAAATCAGGAACAAATAATTAAAAGCGTTCCTTCCTCAACAAAAATTGCTCGTCTTCCTGCAGAAGTAGGTCGTATTGAATTTAAAGCATTTGATAGTTGTGGTGATTTTTCTATTTATGCTCAGTTACTAGCATTATTAAAAGGTCTGGTTTTAGACCAAACGCTGACAGGTAGAGCCATTGTACCTGATGCGGCTTTGCATCAACTTTCAGCACGAGAAGGGTTTGAGAATGAAAAGATTTTTGCGTTCGCAAATCAAGTCTTAGAAGCTGCTGAAGTGGCTTTAAAGAACGACCCCGATGTTTCTTTGTTAGTACCACTCAAAAATTCTCTTCAACAAAGAAAAACACCAGCACATGATGCGATCGCAACTTTTCAAAAATTTGGTTCTATAGAACAGGCATTGCAAACAACTTATTTAAAGCCATTTAAGATTTGATTTTCACGACATTGGGATCGCTCTCCATATTTCCTGCTGCTAATTCAGCCAGGGTTTCCTGTTCTATCTGGTCAAGCAACTTGGAGGAGTAAGGAATGGGGTCACCACTCTGCTCACCTTTTTCCAGCTCTGCTCGTAACCGCTCGGATTTGAGTTTGTTACTTTCATCAATCAGTTGCATAACTTTTTTATGTATTGCACTCAATTGCAAACTGCTATATTCCCAGACTCTGCTCAGGAATAAGAGGTCTGGGGAAATCCCAGACCTCTTACGAATTACGAATTTTATAAATTATCGGCACTAGGCAAAGAAGAGCGTTGAACAATTGGTCTCGACCACACTTTTTTGTAGTCTTCAATTGCACCGCTGTAATCTTTCAATTTAGACCGAGCATTACCTCGACTAATATAAGCTTTAGCATCATCAGGATTCATTTGCAAAAAGTAGGTGTAATCTTCAATCGCACCATTATAATCTTGAAGCTTAGACCGAGCATTTGCCCTGTTCATATAAGCTTCTGCATCATTGGGGTTGAGTGCTACCGAGAGGTTATAATCTTCAAGAGCACCTTTGTAATCTTCCATTTCATAACGGCAATTTCCTCTCTTAAAGTATGCCTTAGCATCATTAGGCTCGCTTTTCAGAAATTGAGTATAATCTTCAATTGCACCTTTGTAATCTTTAAGATCGAAGCGAGAATTTGCTCGTTTGAGATAAACATCGGAATCGTTAGGGCTAATTTCTATATATTCCGTGGAATTCTCAATAGAACTTTTATAATCTTGAATCTCAAAGCGGGTATTGCTTCGACTGACATATTCTTTATTAAAATCTGAGGTTACGTCTAAGGGTTGAACGTAGTTTTGAAGGTTGTATTGGGAATGGTTGGAGTTGAGATAAATTTCGTTATTGTTGGTATCGTTATAATTAGGCAACAAAGAATGAGTTGAGCTTTCAATTGCACTACTAGAATTATCAATTTGAGAAAGTTCAATTTGAGAAAAACTACGATCTGGGATAATATTAATATCAGTTTCAAAATTACGGGGATGACTCCCTAAAGATGGGGTATAGTTGAAGGGAAATTGTTGAATGTCTGCAAATTGAGAATTGATAGCGCTAAAATTCTCCATAGCAAAATTGTCAGGAGAATGTTGCATAACATGGCTGTAATCTGTAATTGCTCCTTGATAGTCTCCTAGCTCTAAACGGAGCAGTCCTCGATGATAATGAGCTTCAGCATCATTGGGATAAAATTGCAAATACAAATCTAGATCTGCCATCGCTCCTTTGTTGTCTCCCAACTTTTGGCGAGCCAGTCCTCGACCGTAATATGCTTTAAAACCTCTAGGATTTAGACGCAAAAACTGGTTAAATTCTGCAATCGCTCCTTGATAATCTCCTTTTTTTGCTTTTTCCTCTCCCCGTTGGTAAAACACTTCGATGAACTCTTGTTGCTGACGAAGTTGTGCGGCGGCTTGCTGTCGTTGAGTGAGAGTGCGTGACAGAGCGATCGCATTGCGCCGCAATTCTAGTTGTGCGACAACTTGATGACTCAACAATCGCAGTGCTTCCACCTGTTCGAGAGCTAAATCCCTTGGTACGAAGTCTATAACGCAAAGTGTTCCAATACCAAATCCTTCTGACGTAATTAAAGGAGCGCCAGCATAAAACCGAAGGTTAGGTTCTGCAGTTACGAGGGGATTTTTGGCAAATCGAGCATCTAGTAACGCATTTCTTACAACTAGTGGTTTTTGTTGCAAGATTGAGTAAGCGCAGAAAGCAACATCTCGTTCAGTTTCAGAGATGGTTACACCTATCTTGGATTTGAACCACTGCCGATGTCCATCCATTAAGCTGATCAAAGCGACTGGAGTACGACAAACTTGTGCAGCTAAAAAGGTAAAATCATCAAAGACTTTCTCTGGAGGGGTATCAAGGATTTGATACTGTCGCAGTGCGTAGAGTCTGGCGATTTCGTTACTGGGTAGAGGCGGTTTTGGGTTCATCTTGAGTAAATTGCTGGTAGCTAGTTTGATAGATTACACGCTTATACCATTTTGGATTTTAGATTTTAGATTTTGGATTGAGAAAGTCTTGTTTAGACTCGATCTTGACCAACTATCTGTCGCACTCTTTGTTCAAACTGGTATAACTGTTAGCGCTTTTAGTGCTCAACTATATAAGTCTTCAAAACGGTAAATATTGTTTCCGGGCAATTTTACGGTAAGGGCAGTCATTTTTTTTTACTTTCTCCACAAATTGTTCTTCTCTAAAGAACAGGGGGCTACTCCCTACTCTCTACTCCCTAAACAAGGTGAACACTGGTTTTGCAATAATGCTGTTGCTGTCTTGCTATCTACTGGCTTAGAGAAGAAATAGCCTTGTCCGTATTCACAATTGAGCGCTTGCAATTTTGCTTTTTGTTCGACTGTTTCTACACCCTCAGCAACAATGTCCATTCCCAATGAATGACTCAGCATAACGATCGTCTGAACAATTGCGGCGTCTTCATCAGTATCTGTCATTCGACTGACAAAAGATCTATCTATCTTTAGTGTATTCACTGGAAAGCGATGTAAATAACTTAAAGATGAATATCCCGTACCAAAATCGTCTATACTTAGTCTTAAATTTAAACTTCTTAGCCGTAACATTACTGTTATAGCTGCTTCTACATCTTGCATAGCTACGCTTTCAGTTATTTCTAATTTTACACTCCGCGCATCTAATCCGGTTTCTTTTAAAGATTGTTCAACGTATTCAACTAAATCCGGTTGAGTTAACTGTTGCCCAGAAAGATTTATACTCATCATTAAGGGCGGAGTTACAGGAAATTGAGCTTGCCATATAGATAATTGACGGCAAGCTGCTTGAAAGATCCACTTTCCTAAAGGAATAATTAGACCAGTTTCTTCTGCGACTGAAACAAATTCTAAAGGAGAGACAGAACCGTATTTGGGATGGTTCCACCTGACAAGTGCTTCAAAACCAGCAATTTTTTCTGTAATTAGCGATACTATGGGCTGGTATACAAGATATAGTTCTTCTAATTCTATTCCCCGACGGAGATCGGCTTCGAGTTGAAAGCGCTTGATGACTTGGGTATGCATACCTGTTGCAAAGACTTGGTGACGGGCTTTACCTAAGTCTTTTGCTCGGTACATCGCTATATGAGCATCTCTCAATAACTCTACTGGATGGTAGTTAAGTTCGCTTTGATTAAAGGCTATTCCAATGCTAATACTCGTGAATATTTCTTGCCCATCTTTCTGAAAGGGTATACCGATCTGCTGTTGGAGTTCATCAGCTAACTGAGTTGCTTCACTGGTATGACTGATGTTTCCCAACAAAATCGCAAACTCGTCGCCTCCCACTCTTGCGACTGTTCCTTTATTTCTTACACTAGCTTTTAATCTTTGTGCTGTATTTTTTAGGAGTTGGTCGCCTACTTGGTATCCAAGGCTTTCATTGATAATCTTGAAGCGATCTAAATTGAGAAATAATACGGCGAATCGTGTCTTTTGACGGAGTTGTGAGTTTGCGATAAGCCGGGTACGGCGGCGCTGCCATGCGATCGCCACTTCCAAACTCTTGAGAAAACAGTCTCGATTCGGTAAATCAGTGAGGGGATCGTGAAGAGAACTCCGTAATAAAACGTAACAAAATGTACTGATTCCTGTAGTAATTAGTGTCAGCGCTGCAGGGACAAAAGGTATCCAGCCTCCTTGAAAAAAGATGTAAAAGCAAATGCCACATAAGCCAGCCCAGGAAACAACTCCAACTACCCCTAAAAAAAGAGGATGTCGAAGCCGACAAGCCAACACGCCACCAATTAAAGCCCATGAAAATATCCATAGGGCTTCTTCCCATTCCGACCAAAACCAAAATAACGGTTTTCGATCTAGCGTAGTACTGAGGATTTGACTCACAAATTGAGCGTGGAGAAAAATCCCCGGTGTTCTTGGTTTTGCTGACTGTCCTGCATTATAAGGAGTGAAAAAGATATCTTTAATACTGGGTGCAGTTGTGCCAATGAGAACGACCTTATCCTTTACCAAATTCGGATTGATTTCTCCACGTAGCACTTGACTTAAAGTAACTTGCCGCGCTACGTTCATTGAACGGTATGACACAAGCACTTGGTAGCCTGTATCGTCAAGATTGTGATACCCACCAGAATGAGTACTTAAAGCAGGAAAAGTGGTATTGCCTAATTGCAATCCATCTGGTCTGGTTTTGAACGAGATATTTTGTTCTGCTAAATATTTGAGACTCAATTGCAGGGAGAAAGAGTAATACTTTTTCTCACCTTCATAGGCGTACATCAAATTACGACGGATAACACCATCAGCATCGAGTAATAAGTCGTTAAAACCTGTTTGTTGTGGGGATACACCTCGAATAGAAGGAACTGTTTCAGCATCCACACCCCCAATCTCGTAAATACTAATTACATTGGGAAGGCGAAGTTCCTTAAGCAGCGCGTTTTCACCAGGTGGTACTGGAATATTGCGATAAAGGTCTATCCCAATGACCTTGGGCTTATATTGCTGCAGGTTTTTTAAGGCTTGGGCAAGGGTTTGGTCTGAGATGGGCCACTTTTTCAGTTTCTCAATATCCGCTTCTGTAATTGCAACAATCAAAAGTCGTTCGTCTGGTTCGGAATTAGATACAAGACGTACCATTTGGTCAAAGGCAAGTAATTCCAAAAACTGCAATCCACCCATATATCTGGTAGCTAACACTAGCCCTGCCATAAGAATACTGGCAGTCAGAACCGATTGTTTGACACTTAATGTTGTAATGGCTTTGTGCTGACAGTAGCTATTAATCAGTGACAGTAGCAAAGATAACTTTTTGGTAAATTGAGCAATCACAGAAGGGTTGGTTAATTGTTAGTGGTTAGTGGTGTTAGTTGTTAGTGTTTAACTCCTAAATTATGGCTGCCCTAATAAGGATGTTTGTAAAGTCATGATTGATGTATCAAATATTTTTTACTCCACCCTAACCCTCCCCGATGTATTGGGGAGGGAACCGGATTTTTCTTGTTTCCCCCCAATCCATCGGGGGGATTAAGGGGGGTAAAGTAGGTAGGGCTAAAGCCCACCACACAAGACCTTCGGTGGGCTTTAGCCCTACCTACATATATTTCATAAATCAAATAGGATTGCTATACTAACAACTAACGATTACTTAATATTTCAATATTTAAGAGCGGTTCTTGGGCGATCGCTTCTAACTTTTCAGTCTGTAAAAGTTTTGTCCAACTTGTAGCCAACTGAGAGTTATTAGGTTGAGTGTAACGAGGTTCAGCCAATGTAGCAAGTGCGTCTTGCCAAAGACCCGCACTAATATACAAGTCAGCACGATCTGTAGCTGTTTTTGTTTGCTCTAACTTCTTAATCAATAGAGGATCTGGTTGTACTCGTCGAATCCAACCAGATACAACGATATCTTTAGCTCTATTTTTTGGTTCGCAAATCATTGACAAATACCAACGATAGTTTTTACCAACTGTTAGTGGAGGTAAAGATTTTATTTGAGGCAAGGTAAGATTAATAATTCCGGATGAACCAGTTTTTGTAAAAGTTTTCTCATAAACTAAATGATTATTATCGTCTCTAAGAACAAACTCTACTGTTTTGGGAGTAGAGATTTGAGGGACAAAGAAAAACATTGTGGGATACTCTGCCTTTGTCAATCCCAAATTATTTTCGGGCGATAATGCCATCAGTTTCTTCGCATTCAGCTCGCATCCACCTCGTGTTCCGCCTCCTACTCGCCGTCCTGGTAATCCTTCTCTAGACCCTGCCATAACTACTTGTGGTAGTATCAAGAGGAAAGTCAGTAAAGAAATCGACAAGATAGGTGGTGGAACCCTAATTTTAAGTTTTTTTTCAAACATCTTCTTGTACTATTTAATTTCATTATGAAAAATACTCTAGTAATATTGATATATCATTTTTATAGAGAGAAAATTTTATTTGAACAAAAAATTTATACACTTTTCATACTAAATATATTTTATTAAGTTGATTTAAAACCTGAGTGATTTCAACTAAAAGAAAGATGAATTTTAGAAAAATATATTTTATTTTTCAGTGATTCCAACTAATACACAGTGAATTATATAGCAGTCCTAAATCATTTATAAATAATTTTAAGTACTGTAGGGAAGTCACCCGAAGAGCGCGTCTTTATGCGCGACTGCTAGGAGTGGCGTTGGGCATTGCCTACCCTACGTGTATTTCACATATCAAATAGGATTGCTATATATAAAGTTTTGGTAGTAGAACTTTACACTTGAAGCCATTGTGAATTACAACAGAACAGTTATTAGACCTTGTATATTTTAGCTATGAATGCTAAGCCGCTAGGTATCCAAATATTAAGACATATTTTACATAAAAAATATTTCAAATTAGTTTATCAATGTACTGTTATTTTTTTTACATTTAATCAACCAGTAATCGCGCAAATCGTCCCAGATAACACCTTATCAAACCCAACAGTTGTGACAAGTGGTGCAACACAAGGTGTAGATTTTGTTATTTCCGGAGGAACACAGGTAGGGAATAATCTATTTCATAGCTTTATAACCTTTTCTGTTCCCACAGGAGGAACTAGTGTTTTCAACAATAACTTTAGTATTGAAAATATCATCGGTCGCGTTACTGGCGGAGCAATTTCTAACATCAATGGTTTAATTCAGACTCAAGGCAAAGCCAACCTATTTCTAATTAATCCAAATGGTATTGTCTTTGGACCAAACGCCGAGTTAAATATTGGTGGTTCCTTTATTGCAAGCACTGCCAATAGTTTAAAACTTTCCAATGGAGAGGAGTTCAGCGCTACCAATCCTACCACACCTTTATTAACCGTTAGCGTTCCTATTGGCTTGCAATTCGGTAAAAATACAGGTTCCATTGTGAATCAATCCCAATTCGATCGCCATGGAACAGCCACAAACTTTTTTGGAAAACCTGCTGGGCTTCAAGGAAAATCTAACACGACTTTGGCACTAGTTGGTGGTGAAATCGTGGGGTCAAATGGAAATCTAACTGTTCCTAACGGTCGAATTGAACTAGGGAGTGTGGGTGATGACAGTTTTGTCAGTTTAAATCCTACCTCTCAAGGTTTTGCTTTGGGATATTCTGGTGTGAGGACATTTCAAAATCTTCAACTTCAAGGATCTTCAATTGATGTTAGCGGCTTGGGTGGTGGTAACATTCTGTTACAAGGGCAAGCAGTGAATTTACTGGATAATTCAAGTATGACTGCTAAAACAGATGTTGATGGTACGGAGGGTGGTGGAGGAATTGCGATCTGGGCTAATCAATTATTGGTGAGTGATTCTGAGATCCGAACCTTTGCATCTGGTTCAATTTCCGGAGGAGACATAACTCTTGAAGCTCAGAAAATGAACTTCACTGGGTTGAATACATTTGTTCTTACAGAAACAGAGGGTGCAGGTCGAGGGGGAAATATGAATATTCGGTCTGCCGATTTAGAATTGACTAACCTAAGTATCTTAGGAACTCAGACAACAGGGATAGGGACTGGGGGAAATGTTGTAATTGATACTAATAAT
Organism: Scytonema hankhaensis NUACC26; assembly: GCF_045865695.1. Classification (NCBI taxonomy): domain Bacteria; kingdom Bacillati; phylum Cyanobacteriota; class Cyanophyceae; order Nostocales; family Scytonemataceae; genus Scytonema; species Scytonema hankhaensis. The sequence continues at coordinate 7,350 of NZ_BAACAP010000147.1, read as the reverse complement.
TTACAGGTTCGAGATGGAGCACAGGTAGCTGTCATGACTACAAGTAGTGGACTGGGGGGTAATTTAACCGTAAAAGCTGCAAACTCGATCGCCCTATTGGGAGAATCAAAACTACTGAATACACCATTTCCCAGTTTCGTGTTTACTGATACAACTGGATCTGGAAAAGCTGGAGACATCAGAATTGAAACTGGAAATTTGAGTGTCCGAGATGGAGCAAGGATATCTGCTTCTACTTTTAGTGATGGAGATGCGGGTGATATAACGATTCAGGCTCTTAAAGTAGAATTGGTAGGTAATCAAACTGCTAGCTCAGCTAGCGGTGTATTTAGCCAAGTCGAACTAGGTGCAAGCGGTCAGGGTGGCAGCATCGCGATCGATACCAAAACATTAAGTATTCAGAGCAGTGCTCAAGTGTCGGCTGGTACATTTGGTTCCGGTAATGCTGGTAGTATTTCTGTTGTTGCTCCTACAGTGGAAGTGCGGGGAGAAGTCACAGATCCATACTTCACTGGCTTGTTTGCCCAAGTGGAGACTGGAGCGACAAGTCAAGGAGGTAACATAACTTTGAAAACCGAACAATTGACTCTTCAAGGAGAAAAAGCACTCATTTCCGCTTCTACATACGGTCGCGGTGCGGGAGGAAGTATTATAATTAATACTAATAAATTATCAGTACAAGATGGGGCGCAAATTCAGGCAACAACTAATGGTTTAGCTCCTGGTGGAAAAATAGAAGTGACAGCTACAGAGACAGCTCAACTTCTTGGGACTTCTCAGGATGGTCAGTCTTTTAGTGGGTTGTTTACTTCAACATTTGGGGACTCACCTGCAGGTAACTTAACTATTAATACAGGTAATTTACTTATTGAGAATGGAGCACGCATCTCTGCTTCTACTTTTGGTGGAAGTGAGGGAGGAAACGTAACGATTCATGCATCCGATGCAGTCAAGCTGATTGGAACTTCTCCTGATGGTAAGGCAAGTAGTGGGTTATACGTACAAGCAACGGGAACTGGAAAGGCAGGAAATATTAATCTCACAGCTCGTTCGCTTTTGCTCGATGGACAAGGAAAGATTTTAGCGGAAACTGCTTCTGATGATGGTGGTGAAATTGCATTACAAGTGAGGGATATTATTCAATTGCGTCGCGGTAGCCTAATTTCTGCAACAGCAGGAACGACAAGCGGTCAGGGGAATGGCGGAAATATTAATATCGATACAGGTTTTTTGGTTGCAGTTGCTTCAGAAAATAGTGACATCAAAGCTAATGCATTGCAAGGACGAGGAGGTAACATTAAAATTGGCGCTCAGAGCGTTTTTGGGACTAAGTTCCGACTTCAAGAGACACCTTTGAGCGATATTACTGCTAGTTCTACTTATGGGGTTAGCGGTGCTGTGGAAATAAAAACCCCTGAAGTTGACCCTACTCAGGGATTGTTAGATTTACCCGTACAGTTAGCTGATGCTTCTAATACAATCGTTCAAGGTTGTCGCGCTAACACGGGACAGGCGGCTGGGAAGTTTGTGGTAACTGGGCGGGGTGGGCTTTTGCCTAACCCTGAAAGCACGTTGAATGCTGAGATTTTATTGCAGGATTTGGATACATCTCCTATTCCAAAAGACAGCAGGGAAGCAGGGGTACAGGGGAGCAAGGGAGCAGAGGAGCAGAGGAGCAAGGAAGCAGGGGAGTACGAGCCGATCTCCGAAGCTCAAGCGATCGTTATGAACTCTAAAGGTGAGATTATGCTTGCAGCGCAAGCGCCTCAAGTCACTCCAAATAGCCCTTGGTTATCTTCAACTAATTGTCAATACGAGCAAAATTACTGAATATAATTGTGTATTTATGATATGAAGTATGAAAATTATCTACGTACTGCAGCATTCTGCATTTAAATGGAGTACACCCCTCATTAACTCTTCCCTTGGTACGGGGAGGGTACGCGACAGCACGGGTAATACCATTTCACCAAATGATTGCTACATACGATCCCCCCTAGCCCCCCTTAGTAAGCTGCGGTGTACACACATCTTTAGAGCTCCCCCTAAATCCACGCCACTTGCTTTATGCCGGGGAACCCGTCCACCGCAGTGGCTCCCCTTAACAAGGGGGACTTTAACGATTTTTCCCCCCTTTTTAAGGGGGGCTAGGGGGGATCGAAAATGCAAGAAGGCACTTTTAGGAAACTTGTGTGTACACCGTAGCCTTAGTAACGGGGGTTGGGGGGATCGCATTAGTCTCAAAGACATAGGGAATCAGTATAAGGTATCTTATCGTTGGTTACTCACATTCATTCTTTGGATGTTGTTAGGGCTTGCGATCGCTCTATTCATAACTAGCATAAATGTAAAGCAGGTGTTTGCTTCTCATACTGACTCTCAGTTAACCTATCCCTCTCTTTTATCGCAACAAGAGGATCGCGGTAAGGAGTTGTACGAAGCAGAGCAATTTTTGGAAGTTGTAACGATCTGGCAAAACGTTTTTCAAGCTTATCAATTGCAAGGAGATAAACTCAATCAAGCAAGAGTTTTAAGTAATCTCTCGTTGGCTTACCAAAAACTGGGGCAATGGTCTCAAGCAAAAACAGTACTCAATCAAAGTTTGGAATTGCTAAAGGGTGTGGTGGAGAAGACACCAAGTTCTCAATCCAAAGAACAATTAAAAGTTTTAGCTCAAGTTCTCAATACGCGAGGGAATTTAGAGTTAGCTACTGGACAACCCGATGCGGCGCTTGCAACTTTGCAAAAAGCAACTGCAACTTACACTCAAGCAGAAGATGAAACAGGAGTTATCCGCAGTCTTATCAATCAATCTCAAGCTTTTAGAGCTTTAGGGTTATATCGTCGCTCCTTATCTACTCTGACACAAGTTAGCCAAATTCTAGAAAAACAACCTGATTCGCCAATTAAAGTCGCCGCCTTGCGTAACTTAGGAACTAACTTGCGTTTGGTAGGCAAATTAGAACAAGCACAGCAATCGTTGCAACAAAGTTTAGCGATCGCCCAAAAATTACAATTACCATTAGATATAAGTGCAGCTTTCATCGATCTGGGTAACATAGCCCGTGCAGATCGAGATATGGAAGTGGCTTTAGATTTTTATCAAAAAGCTGTAGCTATTTCTCCCTCACAAATTCTCAAAATTCGAGCCAATCTCAACCAACTCAGCACCTCAATCGATCTAAAACGATGGGATTTGGCACGGGAATTAAGCCGAAAAATCGAACCTCAACTTGCCAATTTTCCTGCAAGTCGGGCGGTTGCTTATATGCGGCTTAACTTTGCCCGAAGTTTAACCCGTATGGAACAGGCAAAAGTTCAAGATGCACCAACTATAGCGACTATTGCCCAACTAGTTGCAACGACTGTGGAACAAGCAAGAAGCATAGGCGATAAACAAGCAGAAATTTATGCATTGGGAAGACTTGGTAGCTTGTACGAAACAACTCAGCAATGGTCTATTGCCCAAGATTTAACTCAGAAAGCTTTAATGCTTGCTCAAACTTACAATATACCGGATATTGCTTATCTTTGGCAATGGCAGCTTGGGCGTCTTTTAAAAAAACAAGGGGATGTCTCTGGAGCGATCGCAGCTTATACACAAGCCGTGAAAACTCTGCAAGTATTACGTAACGAACTTGTTGCTGTTGAACCAGACGTACAATTTTCCTTTCGAGAAAGAGTAGAACCAGTTTACCGAGAATTGGTCAGCCTACTTTTGCGATCGGGAAAAATAGAACCAAACCAAGAATTTTTACGTCAAGCCCGACAAGTTATTGAATCTTTGCAATTAGCAGAATTAGATAACTTTTTCCAAGAAGCATGCTTAGATGCAAAACCCAATCTTATTGAACGCTTTGATGCTCATGCTGCTATTATTTATCCCATTATTTTGCCAGACAGTTTAGAAGTTATTCTCAGCTTACCGCAACAACCTCTGATCCATTATGCAACTTCTGTCGAACAAGAGCGGTTAGAAAATCTTGTAGCTCGGCTCCGTCAAACTATAGTCATTCGTTCTAGAGATGATTATATGGAGTTGTCACAACAAATTTACGATTTTTTACTTCGTAAGAGCGAAACTTATTTAGGCAAAAGTGAAGTTAAGACATTAGTTTTTGTGCTAGATGGTGTCTTACGAAATATTCCTATGGCTGCATTAAACGATGGCAAGCAATTTTTAATAGAAAAGTATAGCGTTGCACTCACACCTAGCTTACAATTATTACCTCCCAAACAGTTACATCAGGAAAAATTAAAAGTTTTAGGTGCTGGGTTGACAGAAGCAAGGCAAGGTTTTTCTCCTCTTGAATATGTGGATATGGAATTGAAAGAAATTAAATCTGAAGTTCCTAGTTTAGTTCTTTTGAATAAAGACTTCACTAGTAAGAATCTCCAAAAGGAAATTCGGTCGGCATCTTTCCCAATCGTTCATATTGCGACTCACGGTAATTTTAGCTCTAAAGCATCAGAGACTTTTCTCCTAACTTGGGATGGTCGAATTCACATTAATGAATTTGATAGTTTACTTCAAAAGAATCAACAAAATCAGCAACAAGCTGTTGAACTTTTAGTACTGAGTGCTTGTGAAACTGCAACAGGAGACAAACGTGCTGCCCTAGGATTAGCAGGAATCGCTGTCAGGGCAGGTGCGCGTAGTACTTTAGCAACATTATGGTCTATTAATGATGAAGCAACTGCTGACTTTATGGGGAAATTTTACCAAGAGTTAACTCATACTCAAGAAACAAAAGCAGAAGCTTTGCGTAAATCTCAATTGGCTATTTTAAAAGATCCTTACTACGAACATCCCATTTACTGGGCACCTTACGTTTTGGTTGGAAATTGGTTGTAAGCAGTGAGCAAAACAACTAGGGACTTCTGGCTTGGATGTCTCTTATGACGTTGCCACTGATAGCATTGGTAATTTCTACATTACAGGAATGACAGATAGTGGGTTAGGGGAAACAAATGCTAGAGAAGTTGATGCTTGGATAGCTAAATATGACAGCAATGATGGTAACCAAATGTCCATTATACAACTAGGCACTTCTAATGACGATATATCCAAAAATATTGGAATTGACAGTGCCAATAATGTCTATATTACGGGAGCTACTTGGGCTGCTTTAGAAGGAACAAATGCCGGAAAAATTGATGCTTGGGTAGCAAAGTTTTACTAATTGTTTGTTCAAAATTGGAGATTTGGTCATCTGAAGGCAACAGAACTATCTCTTCTTAAAAATTGCGACTTGGCAACAATGCATTAAAGACTTGTGCATCTATCCGCTATCCTATGTGAAGGATTTCTGATAGCTCAAAAGCAAGCCCCTAGAGGTGCGACTGCCCGATATTGGAGAGAGTATTGTTGTTAGTACTAAGCATGAGATGAGACGAAGAACTGTAAAAAACCTCTTGAATAACCGCACTTTCCCGACTGAAACTTTTCATCACTCTTTTTTAGGATAATGGCATTAAGCCATGTACCGTCTATAATGACGGCATATAAAAACCTGGAAATAGAGAGGGAAACTAATATGAAACCAAGTGAATCAAATAACAGCAACACTTTTGAAGCGGATAGCTACGGGCTAGAAATTCTGCTACCAAATATTGTGGCACTAGCCATCCTAGAAAATAAGAGGAGTGCCATTGCTCCCGTGCATCTGGTTATTCAGATAACTAACAACACATCAGAGCCATTTTCCGTCAGCTTTAATGACACTTTTATTCCAGAACTTGTGGACTCGGATGGTCAAACATTACAGGGGCTTTTCGTTATCAATGAACAAGAATCTACAAATCAACAACAACCTCAACAGCAAAGTTGGATTTTTAAATTAAAATGCTTGTTCTCAAAATTAGCTAACTTTAATAGGCAAGAAGATACGAAAATTATCAATTCTTGGCTAGTTCAACCTGGAAGGGACACTGATATTTGGTTAGATGGAAGGCTATTTTGGCAAAATAACTTACTTATCCTGGAATTACCTAATAAAAACTTTTCTTTCGACTTTGAATACTTTAGACCAAGAACTTATTACTCTTTTCATGGACTCCAATCAGGAAATTATCAGCTTCGGTTCATTTATTTCAATAAAACTAATAGTAATTATAACAATGAATCCTCCGTAATAGGAGTCACAAATCTATCACAAATCAACTCAAGTCATCCGGCAACACCCTTCGTTAATTTTCACTTAATTCAACCTATGGAACCTAACGCTAACGCCGTAGAAGTTAATGGTATCCGTTTTGAAACTGTAATGCCGGAAAGAGTATTGACATTGCCAAGAAAAAAAACAATACCATTTTTTCTATGCAGATAGGGTTAAAAATTACCAATAACACCCAAGACCCCCTTCGTTTCAGCTTGGTGCCAACACCAACTACAACTTGAGTGTCTTTGCGACAATCAATGACTTTGCCGGGAATACCCTCAACAATGCACGTCAAATCACCCTCAATTCCACAGCCAGCACTTATAGCGATTGGGTGGGTTCATCTGATACTAATGACTACTACGGTTTCAACCTCAGTGCTAATAGCAGTGTCAATCTGTCATTAAACGGTTTAACTGAAAATGCTGATGTACAATTGCTCAACAGCAGTGGTAACGTGCTGACTAGTTCAACTAGTAGTGGCACTGCGAGTGAATCTATCAGCTGCAGTCTAGACACAGGCACCTACTACGTTCGAGTCTACCCATACAACGGCGCTAACACCAGCTACAATTTGAGCGTCTTTGCAACAATCAATGACTTTACGGGAAACACTCTCAATAATGCACGTCAGATTAACCTAGATTCAGTAGCTAGCACCTACAGCGATTGGGTGGGTTCGTCCGATATCGAGGATCTCTACCGCTTCAGTCTTAGCAAGAGTAGCAGTTTCAATCTTGCCCTCAACAGTCTTGCAGCTGATGCTGACGTACAGTTGATTCGGGATGCTAACAGCAATGGGGTCATCGATAGCGGTGAAGTCATTGCCAGTTCAACTAACGGTGGAACTAGTGCTGAATCCATTAGCCGCAGTCTAGATGCAGGCATTTACTACATTCGGGTTTATCCCTTTAATGGTGCCAACACCAATTACAATCTGAGCGTATTTGCGACAATCAATGACTTTGCTGGGAATACCCTCAACAATGCACGTCAAATCACCCTCAATTCCACAGCCAGCACTTATGGCGATTGGGTAGGTTCATCTGATACTAATGACTACTACGGTTTCAACCTCAGTGCTAATAGCAGTGTCAATCTGTCATTAAACAGTTTAACTGAAAATGCTGATGTACAATTGCTCAACAGCAGTGGTAACGTGCTGACTAGTTCAACTAGTAGTGGCACT
>NZ_BAACAP010000146.1:0-35779 GCF_045865695.1 Scytonema hankhaensis NUACC26 | reverse complement strand
CCCTTCAAAACGCTCGATTTAATGCCTATATGCATAGTTTACAGTGACCAGTAATCAGTGACCAGTGACCAGTAATCCGTGACCAGTGACCAGTGACCAGTAATCAGTAATCAGTGACCAGTAATCAGTGACCACTAACAACTAACAACTAACAACTAACAAATGACACAACTTCCTACTTCTTGGCAAACTGTACTTGCTGAGGAATTTGATAAACCTTACTTTCAAAAACTTCAAGACTTTCTTAAAGAGGAAAGACAATCTTACTCTATTTATCCTCCTGAAGAAGATGTCTTTTCAGCTTTTGAACTCACACCATACGAAAAGGTGAATGTCCTTTTGCTCGGACAAGACCCCTATCACGATGACAATCAAGCACACGGATTGTGCTTTTCTGTAAGACCGGGGATTAAACCTCCACCATCGTTAGTTAATATTTATAAGGAACTCAAAGATGATGTTGGTTTTAATATTCCAAATAATGGCTATCTTGTCACATGGGCTAAGCAAGGGATTTTGATGTTAAATGCAGTATTAACTGTACGCGCACACACTCCAAATTCTCACAAAAATAAAGGTTGGGAAACTTTTACAGATGCTGTTATTACCAAGGTGAATCAAAAGACAGACCCCGTAGTTTTTGTACTCTGGGGTGGTTACGCACAAAAGAAACTGAAGTTAATAGATACCAATCGCCATATTGTTGTACAATCTGCACATCCTTCGCCTCTATCTGCGCGTAACGGATTTTTTGGTAGTAAAGCCTTCTCAGCTATAAATTCAGCATTACGCTCTTTTGGTAAGCCTAAAGTTAATTGGCAAATTCCCGAGCTCTAGATGCGAATTAAAACCCAAAGCTCATAATGAAACCAACAGTGGTACAAGCAATGGAGTTATATAAGATGAGTCAGAACCTGACTTCATTGTATTTGTCTATTAACTTAGTCACAATAGATGAAAGGACTTCAAACCTTTATATTTTGGCTGGCGAAGAGCTAGAAATTCTGATTAGTCCTCAAGGAGAGGTGACAATACTGCGATCAAACCAGATTATCAAGCAATGACACAGCAGGAGTTACGACAATACATTCTCGAGCATCGTGATGATGGGGATTGTACTCCTTCAAGTGATATTGATGTTGTTTGCTTTGTAGAAGGTGCTACACCAATTCAGGATGCGCGTGAGTTTGAAGGACTTTATCTTGATGCATGGGTGTATGGTTCCGATGCAATGTCAGCCTCTAGTGATGAGTTATTACGGGTTGCAGATGGCTACTGTCTCTACGATTGTGAAGGGCATGGAGAAGCTTTTTTGAAACAGTTACAGCAGCGTATTGAGCAAGGTCCAAAGCCACTTTCTTCTTCTGAAAAACAGCACACAAAGCAGTGGATTGGCAAAATGCTGGAGCGAGCGAAGAGTTCAGATATTGAGTCTTTATATCGGCGCTATTGGCTTGCTATTGATTTATTACAAATATACTTCGAGTTACGCGGACGATGGTATTTAGGACCAAAGAAAAGCTTGATATGGCTAAGAGAACATGACTCTATTGGTTATCATCTTTTTTCACAGGTTTACGAGCGCGGTATTAGATTTGACGATCTTGGTAAGTTGTCTGAATACGTTACAAATATTTAGAAAATAATTGTTGTTAACTCAACAAACAATGACCGTCCAGAGCGGAGGGATTATAATGACGTTGATTGCTGTTGATACGATTTCTCTCTGATAACGGGTAGTAGATGGGTAAAAAAATGACATACTATGACTCCATAGCTCAGCAGTATAAAAAATCCAAACAGCTGCCGTTTCGTCTACATATTGAGGCGTATACATACTTTCATCTGCTCGGTAATCTGGTCGGAAAATCACTTCTCGATCTGGCTTGTGGAGAAGGATTTTACACCAGACAATTCAAACTCCAAGGTGCAGCACGGGTGATAGGGGTCGAAATCTCCGAAAAAATGATTGAATTGGCAAGACAGGAAGAAGCTAGAGAACCACAAGACATAGAATATATCCTTGGTGATGTACTTGAACTCGATAAAATTGGCAGCTTCGATCTAGTGGTGGCTTCTTTTTTACTTAATTATGCCCAAACAAGAGAACAACTACTCAAAATGTGTCAGAGCATATTTGTCAACCTAAGACCGGGCGGTCGTTTCGTCACCATCAATAATAATGACTCCCAACCCCCCCAGTCCTATCTGACTACTGAAAAGTATGGATTTATCAAAAGCATAGACTCACCACTCATCGAAGGCACGCCCATACAATATATATGGACAGTCCCTGGTAGTGACCAAAAATTCAGATTTAATAACTATTACCTCAGCACCGCCACTTACGAATGGGCATTTCAGAGTGTCGGCTTCAAAGAAGTTCGCTGGCAAAAACCAATAGTCTCTCCTCAGGGAGTGGAAGAGTTTGGTCAAGAGTTTTGGCAGGATTTCCTTAACTGTGTGCCTATAGTTGGTATTGAGTGTCTAAAATAGGGGATGCTCTTGAAGGTAGCGAGCGCTCTAAAACTTAGTGTAGAAAGGCGCGATCGCGTGACAATGCAAGAAGATCGGAAGGTTCGACAAAAATCATAGCGTGGGGTTTAGCAGCCCCACCTTTACCACGAGCACCGGACCATGAATAGGTATCGGGTCGATTAAAATTAACACCAACTTCACCCGTTAATTCGTCTTTGAAATTTGAATCTAGCGAAGCATCTCCAGTTTTTAACTGAAAGTTAGCGAGGTAGACTTTTAAATCACCGCTCGATCCACTTCCGGGAAGACCAAAATTGTTGAGATCTACAAAATAGTTACTAAAGGCAAATACGGTTCCTTTTTTATCCAGTTGAAGCGTGTGCGGACCACCGTGCGTCTCAAAATTGAGTGGTGAGTCTACATTAATCTGAGCAACTTCGATAGGACAATCTGGTGCGCCGTTATTGCGTCCCACAAATTCAGTGGTAAATCCCGTTCCTGGATCGTTGTTAACAGAGGGCGGACCACATTGGATCGAGTCAGATCTATTGTTAATCAGTGGGCGTAAATCTAAAACAACTACCCGTCGAGAATGCTCTGTGGAATAATCGCGGTTATATTCGGGGTCTCCAGGAGATTCAATCCCTGCTATCGGCATCAACAAAAAATTATCATCATTGGTAATTCTAAATATAGATACCCCCGTGCAAGGACCTGCATCATAGACTTCCGTAAACGTGGGGTTAGCATCTGTAATATCTGGGGAATAGTACAAGACCCCACCGCACATACTTGCCGTAAAAGCCCCCCGATGTTGTGGCTGATGTAATAGTTCAAAGGACATCAGACCCTCTGGTTCCTCGTGAATGCGATTTTCTTCTTTACGAGGTCCATCAGGAACTTGAATAATCTTTTGCGGTCCTGCGGCCAAGTTCGATAATTCCCATACCCGTACTGTGGTTCCCAAATCTTGTACGTTATTTGCTGGAATAGCAGTATTAACACTCGCTAAGCTAATAGGATCGGCATAGTCTGATGTCACCAGCACATTCAAATCTGGACGAATGTCGAGTCCATGGGGGTGCGCTAATAAACCAGTATCTGTTACACCTTTGATGCTAGGAACATACCGCGTTGGTCCTAACGACTCAGCAGCATCATACTCTGCTACAACTCCTCCATTTGGGGAAAATTCCACGAGTCCACCAGGAGTGGTGAGATCTTTAGCGCCCATGTACGTAGCAATGAGGTTGCCGTTGGGAAGCTGCATCAGATCGTCTGTTCCCGCAAATTTTTTAACGTCGCGAGAAGTGACAACCATTGTTGCCGGAGGAATGTTCAAGGGGTCGGTGACATCAAATTTGAAAATGTTTGCACTAATTAGTCCGCCAACAAACAGGTATTGATGTTTCGTAACTGGATCTCTCCAAAGTTTATGCGTTATGTGGTGGGCTTCATTGAGTTTACATGACGGCGTTCCAGGTGCTAGACCGAGTTCATCGACTAAATTAGCTCCTGGAATACAGGGAGGAACTGCTGTATTGACCACTTTGCCGTAGGTAGGCGATTTTGGATCTGCGTTGATGACTGCCAAGAAGTCGGGGTCTTGTTTTCCATCGTCCGTACCTTTGTCACTCGACCAGACTAACAAGTATTTGCTTGAAATCTCAGTAGGTCTTGTATTGATTTTAAAAGCGCGAACACTCGATACCGTAACTAATGTACCAAGCAGTCCCAATAAGAATACCAAGACGAATACGAGGAAAGTTCGTTTAAATTGCATACGTTTCTAGAAAACTTTTTAGGTAAATTTAATTCAGGTAACCGGAATGGATAGCCTTTGCGATTACCCTTAAGGTCATTGCGCTTATGCGATCGCGCCAGCCGAAAATCCAGAACTATTTAAGGAAGAAGATATATTCTTTTGTCCTCTTCAACACGTTTTTTCTTTAGTGAATCCAGAAGAACAATTACTACTTAAATCTTCTTTATATCAATAGGAATCAAAGCAAATAAAATACCCCGTAAACGCACTTTCATAATTGGTACTACATCTAAAACAGTCAAACTCTATGCAAAATAAAGGTTTTGGTAATAGCGAGCGTAAAGCTTCTAAGAAATGTGGGTAAATGAGTATTGCTTTAAATAATGTATATGTAACACAGTAGAACAGTTGAATGTTGATACCAAACTTTACATAACTAGTCAAAGTAATTTTAAAAAGTCTAAGTCTTGTAGAGCACCTATAGAAGTCTTTTAAAGCATCATTAAATTTTAGAGTGAAAGTTTTCTTATTTCTAAAAATTTTCTTATTCTTAAAATTCCCAATTAAAAATAATTTCATCACACCAAAGAATTTGCCTTTTCCTTCTGGAACTGTAATTATTTTTTTTAATGAATATCTGATTGGGATCAAATATTGAGTGAATTATTCATAGTTTGGAGAGATGTTTGTTGACTATAGAAGGCTCACATAAGTAAATAATTGGGTATAACTTACAGATGATAAAATCTTCATATCGATGTTTACTTTGACAAGCTTTTTAGGCTAAGCTTTTCGATTGGGAGATTGTGGTGCAAGATCTAAGTTAAGAGAGTTTGCTCGAGACTAAATTTTGAATTGTTAAATGCCTTCTGATACTTGGACTCCACTTCATGCAAAAATACACCGTACTATCCGATCGCGCCGTCTATTCGCTCGCAATCATCGACTGTTAGTAGCTGTATCGGGCGGGCAAGATTCTCTGTGTTTGATAAAGCTATTGTTGGATTTACAACCAAAATGGGGATGGCATTTAGCGCTCGCTCATTGCGATCATCGTTGGCGTACTGATTCTCAAGCCAATGCAATTCATGTCGAAAACCAAGCCTTAACTTGGGGAATTCCATTTTATCTACAAACCGCCGATTCGCCTCCAAATAGTGAAGCTGCTGCTCGTGATTGGCGGTATCAAGTTTTGAGCGATATTGCTTGCGAACATAAATTCGATTGTATCGTGACAGGTCATACAGCTAGCGATCGCGCTGAAACTCTCCTTTATAATTTAATTCGTGGGACTGGTGCAGATGGGTTGCAAGCATTAACTTGGCAACGCTTGCTTTTCGAGAAGATTTTGCTTGTACGTCCGCTTCTAGAGGTAACTCGCACCCAAACAGGACAATTTTGTCGAGATTTTCAGCTTTCTATTTGGGAGGATTCTACTAACTTTGAATTGAAGTATGCTCGCAATCGTATTCGCCAAGAATTGTTACCCTATTTACAAGAAAATTTTAATCCTCAAGTTGAATCAGCTTTAGCTCAAACTGCTGAAATCTTGCAAGCAGAAGTCGATTATTTAGAACAAGCTGCTTGTCATTTGCGAAAAGAGGCAATGTTTGAAACAGAGGGGGAAAAAGAAACAATTTCTGCTTCTTCGTTCCCTCTCAAATTAAATCGTCGTGTCTTGCAAAAAGCTCCACTTGCATTGCAGAGGCGGGTGATGCGTCAAGTTTTATTAGAAGTCCTTCCTATTGCTCCAACTTTTGAACAAATTGAAAAACTCACAGCCTTGATTGCAGCACCCAACCGTTCGCAAACAGATCCATTTCCTGGTGGTGCGATCGCTCGAGTTCAAGATGATTGGATTTTACTCAAGTGATAGCTCGCAAAAAATGATTGATTTTGGCTTTAGTGTAGTGTTAAACCTGTAATATAGAAATATGTACATACAATAGGAAGTGTTATGAATACTCAATTAGTTGAATCTTTAGTAAAAATCATTCAAGCTCTCACTCCGGAAGAACAGTCCTTACTAAATGAGAAGTTGCAACATCAACAACTTTGGCAAAAGGAACAACAACTCGAGCAAATAAAAAATAAAATTTCTGAACGACGGAAGGGTAAACCTTTTTCTCCTACTCTAGAAGAGTATATTCACATTACTAGAGAGGAACGAAATATGGAGCAAGATGAATTACTCAAGGCTTGTTTTAGAGGAGAAAGTTAATTGATGACAAAGATGATTTGTGTTGATGCCAGTTTTATTGTGCGTTTTTTGTCTGATATTAATCCAAATTCATCCTATCAACAAAAATGGCATCAATTGCAAACAGAAGGATGTATACTTGTTGCACCTACGTTGGTCTTTTATGAGACTTGTAATGCGTTTCATCGAGCTGCGATCGCTGGACAAATTACCCAAGAGGCGAACTGCTTGATATTCGCTTTTTCTTAACAAAGACGATATGTGTATAGAGTTACCATGATTAAAAAAACTAACGAAGTAGGTTTTAAATGTAAAGCCAATCTTGATGACTATGTTTACCAGTGTTTGCAGCATTTACTTAAAAAACTTTCAGCAATTAAACCAGATTGTTATATTTTTATCATAAGACATCAGAACCAAGAAGTTTTGGGACAGTATCTAGTTCAAATTCAGATTGTATAAGATGTGAAATCTTATGAAGTTTTTCAGGTAAAGAAAACTTCATAAGAGCATTTAATTCAGTCTTTCTGATTCCTCCTGTCCCAGGTTCCGGATGCCCTATTTTATCTAGAATCCTAGAAAGTTTTATTGAAGGACAAGAATGAACATTAAAAGTGGCTCTATCTTGATTTGCAAAACGTATGTACCAATCATAATCTGCTAAAGTATTTAGTTTAATATCTTGGTTACCACTTAAGAATTCAGTTACCTCAATATTAGGTAAAAATAATTCTCTTAGTTCATGCATTCCATCATTCCAAATCACTTCTTTTTCTAAAAAAACAACTTCAGAATCTACTTGTTTTCGGAATTTATCAACCTTGCTGAGGCTGCGGTTTAATAGAACATATTGATAAAGGATTTCTGGCATTTCTACACCTAGAGTGTATAAACTACGCCCATCACAAAATGCACAAGCCTCTTCCCGAATTTGATTGATTAGTTGAGTAATATCTTTGGCTGCAAAACTGATATAATTATCTCCCTTAGCTTCAAAGGCATCAGCTTTTGCTCTCACACTAAAAGAAAGAGCGACTAGGAGTGGTAATCTTTCTGGTTTTCCACTATCAATACGATTTAACTGAGTTCGCAGCCAAGCTTCTAAGTCTTCAGATCTTTCAATTAACTGGTCTGCTTCTAACAATTCAGGCAGTATATAACTAAATCTTTCATATGTTTTAAGTAATTTGAAGGTTCGCGTTTCAAACTCCTCTCGACGCCTGCGAGCTTCTACATCTTTAACTTCTTCGATGATACTTTGAAATCCTGTACGCATTTCTTCACGAAGAATATTCATTTGTTGAGCTAGGTTATACTGAGTGCATAACAATAGCTCCAAAGTTCGATGTTGAGCATTCAAAGCATTTTGAATACTGTGAAAACATAGCTGAATTTGTTGATTGTTATGTTCTAACTTATCCGATAAAACTTGAACTTGTTCGTTATTTCGATCTAGATTTTCCGAAGTTACCGTTAGTTGTTCGTAGTTTCGGTCTAATTTCTTTTTAATCTTATAAAGTTGAGCACCATTATAGATTCCTATACCAAGATTGAGTATACTTATTCCAAGATTAGCAATATTAAACATATTAAAATTAGCTGGTTGAACAGATTGAATTGTTTCTCCACTCTCACAATGACGAGTACACCAAGTACCTGCTTTGCCCACAAAGACCTCATAAGAAGATGCATCTCCTCCCTTAAACGGATATGGTTCTGGTTTTTGTGTGAAAGGATTAACCATATTTCTTTGTCAAAGTACACTAAAACTTAATATTCCCAAAATTCTTCTTGGTGTATCACTTCTAACTATATTTTTTCCAACGCATACTCTGCGCCAAATCATTATAGTTCTTTGCTTCCAAGAGCAAAGTTAACCTTTTCTTCAATTAAGTGCAGTCAAAAACCTTCATATACAATCAATGAACTAGTTGCCATTTTCAGCGATACTCAAGTTCTAGATGATTGTCTTGGCAAAAGCAAAAAGAGCGATAAGCCGGGTATGGCTTGCGCCAAAGGCAATAAGCTGGGTACAGCTTACGCTTTGCGATCTCATTTGTCTGACTTGCAATGGTCAAGAATTTAAGAATATATTTGCCACCTAACAAAATTTCTGTAAAGTTGGGAACCCTAATAGGAGAGTTGTATTTTCCACTAGAATTATAACTGTTAATAGTATTTTTGTACTATATTAAAAGATAAATAAATTTGTGAGTTGGAGATTGATTGGTCGCCAGCCGACTATCTCATATTAAGGGAATATCTAATGCAGTCATTTAATCCAAACGATGCGTCTGAGTTGCAATTATTTTTGGAAAACCCTGATTTTGTGTTGGCTCAGTCTATAGCAATTCAGTTAAAAATCGCAAATAATCCTGAAACTCCACGCGATTTGCTAGCAGTCTTGGTTCGCAGTAACCTTCCAGAGGTTGCAGAAGCAGCAAGATTGCACGTTAACTGGTCGGGAGAATTAACTGGGAATTGGCAGACAGCTATAGATATAGTGTTTCAAACAGCACAACTGGGTCAAAACGATAGGCTAGCGGTAGAACTTTTGAAGATTGCTCCAGTTCCTCCAGCCTTTTTGAGTGAGTGGGTTCCAGCCAAGGCGTTAATTCAGGGACTGAGCAATTCTTATTCTTCAGCAGCCACACACGCCAGAGGCTATTCTGACAGCTTTGAGTCAGTGGGATACTGATGCTATTCGGGCTGATTTACTGACAAACAACAAGCCGTTTGAGGTTTCAAAAACAATAGAAGATCGGATAAATGACGAACTAAACTATCTTACGCGCAAACCACCGCGATAAATCAGTTCGCTACCGTGTTGCACAACATCCCAATACACCTGTTAGTGCTTTGGAACAATTGGCAAATGATGATTATGTACCGACGGTTAGAGCGGTTGCTGACAACCCAAATACGCCACCCCATATTCTAGAACAACTTGCCCTAAATCCAGATTTGACGATTCAACTGAGCGTAGTTCGCCATTCCAATACCCCAGCTTCCGTATTAGCGCAAATCGTCCAAAGCAGTCAAACCACGCGCAACGCTCCCCATCGTACCGTGGATATGCTCAAAACTGCTTTTCCGGGAGATAAATATGACCTACTGCAAGCAATAGCGAGTAAACCACAAACGCCTGTGGAAGCTCTGGAGATTTTGGCACGCCGAGAATTTGTTAGCCCACCACCCAATCCAAACTCAATTCTGCCTCCTAGAACATCTGATGATGTCCTGCAAGCGCTTGCCTGCAATCCCAGCCTTACCCCTCGTCTATTAAACATTCTCACCCAAGATCCCTGTGTGAATGTGAGGTTGGCGCTCATTCGTCATCCCAATTTAACGCCCGAACTCTGGCAACGTCTTGTAGAAGACAGGGATATTTCAGTTCGTAGTGCGATCGCTGCTTCTCATAACACCCCAAACCCGATTTTAGAATTTCTGGCATCTGACGAAGAATTGGAGGTGAGGCAAAAAGTAGCTGCCAATCCAAATACACCAATTGAAGTTCTGAATCGGCTTGCTAAGGATACGGAAATGGTTGTGCGATGTGCGATCGCTGTTAATTCTTCGACAACAGATGTCATCCTTGAAAGTCTTGCTCTGGATGAGAAAATAGAAGTCCGCCGTGCGGTAGCACAAAATCCCAATACCCCCATCTCCATCCGTGACAGCCTGCAAACTCCGACAATTCCATCCACAACGCACCAAGTTAGTCCTACCTTGCGTGGATTGCCTCGTTTGTATGATTCCAAAACTGATGACCTAACTGAAATTCTCACAGAGTCTGCCCAGTCTGACAATGCTTTTGTCCGGTTCGTGACGCTTTTGCACCCACTCACCTCCCCAGAGGTGTTGCAACAGGCTGCACAGTCTCTCTTCTGGATAGAACGCTATGCCGTTGCTGATAATCCTGCAACTCCTCTGTCAATTCGGCAGCAGTTAGTTCGAGACAGCAATCAAATTGTTCGTGCCGTTGCTATTACAAATTGCTCTATGTAATTACTTCTATACCTTCTATGAAACCAGAAACCGAACAACTTTTAGGCACTCTTGAAGTTCTTAGCCAATATGGTGGTTGCCAACCTCTTTTTTGGGAAACGGCAACGCAAGGTGAATTTTCGCTTTGGAGCCTACTTATCTCTCAGGGCTTCGTCCGCCAAACTGATGTAGAACTTGCCTTTGAACGCTGGCAAAACATCGAACATTGGGGAACGCCAACCAACCAGGCGCTTAATGACTACGAGTATGCTCCGCCGCGCTCCGAACGCGATAATGATGACTGGAATGAAGCGATCGCAATTCAACGTCAGGAAATTTATTATCATATTCAAGAGTTGCTCAGCACTCATTTGCAACATCAACAAGCGTACAAATTGTCTGTTTCCCAAGCTCTCCAGTCCAAATTTGAGTGGCACCATCCAGCTTTCTTTGTCTCGATCGTAGTTGGAGAAATGGAAAATGGGCATTGGTTATGTCTTGTACCCACTGTTCCAGACCAAGTAGGTTTTCGTCCCTGTAAACCCAACCAAGCAACTACTCTAGCGATTTTGGTTGATACATTGCAGGTAAATGGCGAACTAATTGCCGATTGTCCACTTACCAACCAGCTATGTTCTCTACTTGACCAACTTAGACCCATCGAAATCTATGGCTATTATTACGGTGGATATAACTACAGTTACGACCACCGCATTGTCGGCGCAGTAACTCCAACTCAAAGCAGTGCGATTGAACTTGCGTTGCAAGCGGCTGAAATGCTGGTTGTACGGAAGCCTAGTATTGAATTTTTGGATGCTTCTAGCAGTCGAGAAATTACTCAATTTATGAATCAATGCCTGCGCGATCGCACTCTCTACAGCCTTAGTTTTTGGGACATTAGCTACACTTATGAATTTGGACAAACTCCAGTAGGTGATTGGATTGGAGTACGTTCGAGTGGCGAATTTGAATATAATCCGTAGTCAATAAAAATTAACGAATTATTAAGCATAATTATTTCATCTTTTATCCTTCATATTTTATGCCTTCTAGTGTTTAATGCATCTAGGTAATTGTTTTGCTCAACGAAATCTTTTACAGTGCAATTAACCATGCACAAAGCGAAGCAACTTGGTCAGACTATGTATAGTATGACACTAATGTTTTCTCCAAACGTATCCACATTTACGCAAAGGTTTGCGACCATGAGATCCCATTTGCTGACTGCTGTTACCCTTACCTATCGGTAAAACTAGAATTGCCTCAATGTCAAAGCCTAATTGTTCTGCAATTGCAGAAAGAATTATATCAACAGAAATTTCAAAGTCTTTCTTAACCTATCCAAATTAATGATATGAGCTACTAAATCCTTTATGATAAAATACTTTCAAGGGTTTGACGCATCTGGTTAATAGCTTGACTTTGATAATCTCCTGTTTCTTGTACTATAGCCACAGATTCGGCTATACCTTCTAACTTGTGCCGCAACCCATCAACAGAGTCTTGAATGGGTTGTAAAGTGTCTTCATACAACCTCAATTGAGTTTCAGATTCTGCCATTGCAGTTTGCGCGGATAGCAAGTTCTCCTCTAGAGTCTGGATCTCTTGGTGCTTTGTTTGGATCTGTTGAGTTTGTTGCTCAACAACGCTTTGCACTTGCTCTATATTGGTACGCATCTGTTCAATTTCACTTTCAAGGCTTTGCAGTTCTTGTCCCTGTTGCTGACGTTGCTTGTCAATAAATGCAAGAATTTGTTTGAAATTTGTGCTTTTATCCTCTAGTTCGGGACTGGGTGTTTTTCCTTGTTTTTTGCACAGCATGAGTTGATGTTGCCTGCAAATCTCTATCCGTTCCTGCAAACTACGCCGCTGTCCTACCAAAGTTTGGTTCAACATTTGATAAGAGTCTTTCTCATCTACAAGTTCGGACTCTAACTTGGAACGTTCTCCTCCCGATACTTGGTTTATCTTATTTTGCAGTTCTTCTATAATTTTTTGTCTTTCTATTAATTCTTGTTCTTGTTCGTTAACAAAATTAGAGTCTATATTTAACTTCTGCTGTAAATCCCGCACAGTGTCTTGCAGTTGTTCTACAGACATTTTCTCTAAAGCTGTTATGTCAACTTTGGGGGTAGAAATGACATCATTGGATAGGGAAGCCAGAAAGTTAATTTGTTTGTATAACTGTTCCTGATACTGCAACTGCTCTTTTAAAGAATTAGCATACTCCTGCTTGTTAGCAAGAGTGACTGTCTTAACTTTTAACTCTGCTGTTTGCTCGTTTAAAGACTGTTGCGCTTGTTGCCACTCGGTTTTTTTCTCTGATAAAGTTTGTGAAAGGCGACTGGCTTCTCCTTGTTGTTGCTCGACAACAGCTTTTTGCTGTTCGAGTTGTTCCCAGTGTGGGTTTAGCACGACTTGCTGCTTTTCTACAATTTCAAAAGCAAAATTGAGGTTTTCGCGTACTGTTTCTGTAGATGTAACGTTTGTGGAGAGGTAATTCAGCAATTCATTCAAAGTTTTGCTTTGTTCTTCATCCAATACAGCCCCTTGCTGACATTCTGCTTTAAATTCCTCCAAACGGCGTTGTTCGCCTCGTAAGTGTTCCCAAGCCCCCTCTAATTCTTGACGGTTACGTTCCGTCTCTGTTCGCAATCTTTCTACTTCCTCTCGCGCCGCTTCTACTTCCTTGAGTTGCGTTTCACAGCGTTGAACATCTTCCTCTATATGTTGCAGTTCTTCTAAACGCGCTTCTAACTCCATTTCGCGGCGATTGAATTCTTGCGCTTGAAATGTCAGCGATTGCTTCCACTGATCGATTTCTTCTTCCTTGACTTTGAATTTCTCTACTTGTCGGGAAAAGTTCTGCAAGATATTGATTAACGGACGCCCTGCTTCTTGAACTCTCTGGACTTGGCGATTGGGTGTAAGTTCGACTAGGATTAAGACTCCATCATTTAATTTGCTTGCTTCTTCACCTGCGATGGTTTCTTCTGAAACCGTCGTCCAACTTTGGTCGTTTCGCTGGCATGCCAATAATTTCAGTTCGGTTTTGCCACCGCCACTGAGTAAACCGCCTTTTTGTTTTTGTACTTCTGCTAAATATAGCACACTATTATTCCTCTGGTGTACTTAATGTCCGAGTTTTGAGTTATATCTTACATAATGATTTTTGTCTGTCTTATTTATGAGATTTCCAAGAAATAAATTCTCCATCCATATTGTGGAACCTTGTGGAACCTTGTGGAACCTTGTGGAACGGGCGTCCTCGCCCGTTCTGTATTGGTGCAGGCGAGGACGCCCCGCAGTCGCCTAAACGGGGGGAACCCCCGCACGGCGCTGCTCTCCGCACCACAAGAAATTTTGGGAGATTTTTTATTTGGAAATCCTATCCCAAATATAGGAAAATTAAGACAGACTATATTTTCGCGAATCCGTAAAATTTACGTCTTGTTAATAGTCTTGATAATTGCGATCGCCATCGAGATCCTGTCCCGATCGCTCTTATTTTGTACTGTCAGTAGTGACAATGGCTACCGTGTAATTACTAGCATTGTCAAAGTATATTAAAAGAACTTAAGATAAGCTATGTTAAAGAACCCAAGCGCTCGTCATTTGTCTTTAGTCTCTTGGACTTTGCCTACTTTTGACTAAAGGCTACTGATGAATCTCAGAACCTTTTAGATAGCGTTAAATTACCTATTATCCTCCCTATTAAAAGTTATATATTATCTCAACAAGAACCGCCATAATATGCTGTGCGTCACAAACACCAAAAATAAGGAGTTCCCATAGGCTCAATGCAGGGAAATTTAAAAGAAATTGATACTCGAAGTATTTTGCAATTGATAGAGATGGGTCAACGAACAGGAGTATTGTTTGTTGAAATTGACAGATCTGACAATGGCAAAAAATTTCATGCGGGTCATGCTCTAGGTTCCAATGCGTCTAGTACTAGCTGTCCTCAGTCTTGGTTTCTTTTTTTCCTTAACGGTCAAATAACTTATGCAAGCAATGACGGTCATCTGTCAGCTTTAAGCGATTACCTGCGACATTACCGCATCAACGTACATCTTGAGGACAGACAAATTGCTCCTCTAGAATCCTCTAAAATACCAGAGTACGACTACATTTGGGTACTCTTACAACAAAATATTATCAATCCCTTACAAGCTCGCACTATTATTCAAAACTTAATTTCCGAAACTCTTTTTGACCTCCTCAGCTTACACGACGGTCATTTTATCTTCAAATCATATTCAACGCTAACACCTCTGTTAAGTGCTTGGGAAATTACACCGCTGGTGGCTAAAATAACCGTGCAGTTACAAGAGTGGAAGCAATTATATCCTTTTATTCAGTCTCCTGACCGATTTCCAGTCCTCGCTGACATGATTCAGTTGCAATCTTCTCTACCCCGCAATACATTAAAAAAGTTACAACTATGGGCAGACGGCAAAACATCTTTACGTCAACTATCCCGTTATCTTAACCGCAGTATTTTAACTGTTGCCAAGGCAATGTACCCTTACGTACAACAGGGGTGGGTGAAATTTGTAAGTTCTGTAACTAATAATGACATTGTTGAAGCACAAAATTCAAAGCAGGAATTGGAGGTGAACTGTAAGTCGCGTGTCGTCTGTATTGACGGGGAAAGGGAAATCGCCGAAGGTATAGAGTCTACTTTAAGGCAACAGGGCTATGAAGCGATCGCGCTAAGCGATCCTGTCGCTGCCCTCAGTCAAGTCTTTCAGCTAAAACCCAATCTAGTTATCTGTAATAGTACCATGTTGCCATTGGACGGGTACGAGATTTGTAAAATGCTCAGAAACTCCAAGACCTTTCAATTTTTACCAATCGTTCTGCTTGTCGATGCCCGAGAGCATCACTCAGCTATGAAAGCCAAAATAATGGGGGCGACCGATTGTTTAACGACGCCTTTTGGGAATACTGAGTTATTAAAGCTTGTAGAAAGATATATGAACTACAGTGTTATTGGAGATAGCGATCGAGGTACAACTCTTGTTGATCCGATTCAATATGGAGTAAAAAATAATATTACAGAATCAGCAAGCCCTTAATAAAACCTTATTATCTAGCTAATTCGATTCACGAATAGAATTATTTTATACAGTAAATGCTTACACTTAAGCGGGGTATGTTCCGAAGAGGAACGTCTAATTCAGGAGGTATATAGGCGTTTTATGAGTACAGTTCTGATTGTGGAAGACAGCGTTGCACAAAGGGAGATGATCACAGATCTCCTGAAAGCAAGTGGCTTAAAAGTCACCCACGCTAGTGATGGAGTTGAAGCACTAGAAGCGATTCAAAGTACTTGCCCCGATCTGGTGGTATTAGATATTGTTATGCCTCGGATGAACGGCTACGAAGTTTGTCGTCGCTTGAAGTCCGATCCAAAAACCCAAAACGTTCCAGTTGTTATGTGTTCTTCTAAAGGAGAAGAATTTGACCGCTACTGGGGGATGAAGCAAGGGGCTGACGCTTATATAGCCAAGCCTTTTCAGCCAACTGAGTTGGTGGGAACAGTCAAACAACTTTTGCGAGGATAAGGATGAAGGGAAAATGGTTAGCAAACCGGACTTTTTAGGAGGAAGCGGACAAGATCACTTCCGCCCTGAATTACAAGTTGAAAGCCCTGAAGGAGAACTGTATTTAAGATTTTACATTCCCTCGCATCAGGAGTTTGCACTACTAGCGACAGGAATTCGAGAAGTTATTGAACTTAGCCCTGACAGAATTACTCCAATTCCTAATGCTTCTCCATTGCTTTTGGGTACTCTAAATTTACGGGGTCGAGTCATTTGGGTGGCAGATTTGGGTCAATTCCTAGGAGAAGTAACGGCATTGAATACAGATCGAGCTGAAATTCCGGTAATTGCTATTGAAGAGCAAGACACTATTGTCGGCTTGGCAGTAGAAGAAATTGGTGGAATGGACTGGCTTGATGTTCAGCATTTAATGGCACCATCTGGTGTCCCAGACACTATGACTCCTTTCTTGAGAGGCGAGTGGATGTTAGATGCTACAAAAAATCAGTGTCTGAGACTGCTCGATCAGACGGCAATTTTGCGAAGCGCCCGGTGGGCAGGATGAACTTTGGGAGGTAGGAAACAATATGGCAACCGATATAGAAGATTACGAGCAGTTATATCAACAGGCTTATCTAGCTTACATAGATACTAACTACGAACAAGCCGCCACTCTAATCGACCAGGTGGTACAACATTTACCAGATGACCCTAATATTCGTTTATTACGGGGTCACATCTATTATGTTTTGCAACAGTATGATGTTGCTAAAAAAGAATATGAGTATGTATTGGAATTAACAAACGATCCAAACATTACGAGTTACGCTCATAGTGGATTGGAGGCTATTGAACAATATCAACAAGCTTTTGACGAAAAACCCGATTTATCAGAAAAAGATACAAACAAGCCTAGCAGTTTTTCATCTCAGTCAAAACCGCAAATTGTTGAAGAAGAATTAGAAGAATTAGAAGAAATCCAAGATTTTGATAGCAATAGCTTCGATTTGAAATCTTTTGATGTCGATCGCATAGAAATTCCAGATGAAATGGAAGAGCTACCCGTTAGCAGCCCCTTCGACATCCCCTTAGATGACAATGCTAAGTATAGTTCGTCTTCTAGTTTTCAAGATAGCGCAGACAGTAATCCTTTTGCTGCTAAATCGGATTCTTTTAAGCAGAAAAATTCTAACAGTCAAGAGGAAGAATTAGACCTACCTCCTTTCTTACAGGACGAACTTTCAGACTTGAATTTTTCAGAGGAACAAGATAACAATCCACAGCCATTTAGTACAATTTCTATTGAACCATCATCGAAAAAACAACAAGATTCAAGCGATTCTCCATTTGTACAATTAGAAATGCCATCCCTAGGAGGATTGGGAGAACGAGATTTCTTCAGTAGCAGTCAGTCTGAAGAAGACAATAAAGATATAAACATGAGAATAAATATTACTGATGACGAAACTTTACTGACAGATGATATAGATTTAGTTACCGATTCAGCAAGTAATTACAACAGTCAGGAAAAGTTTTCTCATTCACAAAATAATACATTAGAAAATCGTACACCACCTTTCTCAAGTGAAAGCGATCGCGTCGTGGGTTCCAAATCCGAGCCTACTTCCCAAGACAGAGTTTCTACAAGCACTTCTAAATCTATTCCTTTGCCTCAAATCGATTCATCTTCATCATTTAGCAATTCCTACAACAACCTTGGGAAAGAAGAAAAACAGCAGAAACCAAACACCACATCCCAACCAAATACCTTTGATGAAGACGATAGTTTTGACTTTGAAGCTTTTGAATCCGCTTTTGGTTCTGATGCATTCTCTGAAGATGAAGAAAGCAGCAGTCACCCTGTAGGAGGACATACGGCTTCTAAAGGCAGCAATATCGAGTTTCTGGATGACTTTGATGATTTTGACGATTTAGGAAATATTCCAGGGTTTGATATTACTGATAATGACGTGCCAATGCGTTCTGCCTCAGTAGAAAATAATGGTAGAGCACGCAATTCTATATTAGATACAGGCAGCCACGATCGCAACATACCACGCGATCGCGATTCCGAATTATTTAGCATGACAGGTTCCCAAGAAGGAGTGCCTGTTTTTACCCAGGGAGATGTGTCCAAGGTAGAAGCCCAAGTCTCAGTAGAGCAAGGTGTCCTTGCACCATTAGAAAATGCTCCTCTGCAAACCAAACAGTGGATTACTGCAGGAACTGTTGGTTGCGTCTCGGCATTGGTTGTTGCGGCTGTTAGTTTTACTGCTGCCAACTTTACACCAAGCACCCAAAGGGAAGCAGTGCGGAACACGGGTTGGGTAATGGCACTAGCAGCAGGGATAGCGGGTTTTGCAAGTGCGAGTTTTATGGGAAATCTGGCTTTCAAGCAAATTCGTCGCACAACTAAAGATTTGCAAACGCAATTTGATGCTGTCAGTAAAGGCAACTTGAATGTTCAAGCCACCGTATACTCTGAAGACGAATTAGGACAATTAGCTGCTAGCTTTAACGAAATGGCTCGTGTCATTTTTACAACAACTCATGAAGCTACACGTAAAGCGCAAGAACAGGAAGAAGCCAAAGAGAACTTGCAACGCCAAGTGATTCGCTTACTTGATGACGTGGAAGGTGCGGCTAGAGGTGACTTGACAGTACAAGCTGAAGTGACAGCCGACGTACTTGGAGCCGTTGCTGATGCTTTCAACCTCACGATTCAAAACCTGAGAGATATCGTACAACAGGTAAAAGTTGCTGCAAGGGAAGTGACTAGAGGTGCTACCAATTCTGAAACATTTGCTAGAGCCTTATCAAGTGATGCTTTGCGACAAGCAGAAGAACTTGCAGTTACCTTGAATTCCGTTCAAGTCATGACAGATTCCATCCACAGGGTAGCAGAAGCAGCACGAGAAGCAGAAATTGTTGCTCGCGATGCTAGCCAAATTGCTCTCAAAGGTGGAGATGCGGTGGAAAATACGGTGGCAGGTATTCTAGAAATTCGAGAAACTGTAGCAGAAACCACTCGCAAAGTCAAGCGGTTAGCAGAATCCTCTCAAGAAATCTCTAAGATTGTGGCGTTAATTTCTCAGATTGCTTCCCGAACCAACTTGCTCGCTCTTAATGCCAGTATTGAGGCAGCACGGGCTGGAGAAGCAGGACGAGGCTTTGCCATTGTAGCGGATGAAGTCCGACAGCTTGCAGATAGATCGGCAAAATCCTTGAAAGAAATTGAAGAGATTGTGCGACAAATCCAGAGCGAAACAGGCTCGGTAATGACTGCAATGGAAGAAGGTACGCAACAAGTTATCAAAGGTACGCAATTGGCAGAAGAAGCCAAGCGATCGCTTGAAAACATCATTCAAGTGGCAAAGCGCATTGATAGCTTAGTACGTGGGATCACTGCTGATACAGTCGAGCAGACAGAAACCTCCCGTGCTGTCGCTCAAGTTATGCAATCAGTGGAACTAACCGCGCAAGAAACTTCTCAAGAAGCACAAAGAGTTTCCGGCGCTTTACAAAACTTAGTAGGCGTGTCTCGTGACTTGATAGCTTCAGTCGAACGCTTCCGAGTCGAAACCAGTGAAAACACTAGATAATTTGTCCTTTGTGATTTGTCGTTTGTCCTTTGTGATTTGTCGTTTGTCCTTTGTGATTTACTAATAACCAATGACCAATGACCAATAACCAATGACCAATGACCAATAACCAATGACTAATAACCAATGACCAATGACTAATGACTAAAAGATTATGCTGCCAGAACAACAACAGCGCATTTTGGGTTACTTCATAGAAGAAGCCAAAGATCACTTGAATACGATCGAGCAGGGCTTGCTGAATCTTCAGAGTACCCTTGGCGATCCGGAAATGGTTAATGAAGTCTTCCGGGCGGCTCACTCTATTAAGGGTGGTGCGGCAATGCTTGGTCTGAGTAGCATTCAGCACACTGCTCATCGTTTGGAAGATTGTTTCAAAATATTAAAAGAGCATCCTATTAAGGTTGACCAAAAGTTAGAATCTTTATTTCTTGGCGTGTTGGATACCTTAAAAGCTCTCTTGGAGAACTTGCAAGGACCTTTCGGTCTGACTGAAGAAACAGTCAATAATTTAATGTCCGAAACCGAACCTGTTTTTAAGTGGTTGCACGAGCACTTAGAATTACTTGTAGCACAAGGAACCACGGAAGGAGCAAATGGCACAACTGTAGCTACCTCATCTTCACCACAACCAATGTTTAGTGAGACGGAACGGCGACAACAGGTGCAAACTGAGGTACTTCAGGTTTTACGAGATATGTTGCAAATGTTTAAGCAACCTGCAACATCTGAAACTCGTCAGAATCTGGAGGAATGCTGTCATAAATTAGCTCGACTTGGTGAGACATCAAATTGGTCAAGTTGGTGTAATTTGTGCAAATATTGCGGTAATGCGATCGCTAATCCTGAGAATACATATCTTACCTTAGCTAAAATTGTTATTACAGATATTAAACAAGCTTTAGAATTAGTCCTGACTGGTAGAGAAGCTGAAATTGCAGTGAGTCAGCAACTGCAAGCCCTGATCTGCATTGAGGCTGAAATAGAATTATTAGAACTTCCCCTAGATTCGATGGATGAATCGGCTAATACGCCAATAGAATCGTCCAAAGTTCCACCAACAAATATTACGATAAGTCCTTTCGACGAGCGTACAGATGCAGATGAAGGAGTAGCACAATTTATTGAAGATGAGTCGGAGCTTGAAGGAGTTGAACTCCAAGATAGAATTACTAGTCTTTCTGATTTAACATATCAATTTCAAACTCAATTTGATACCATACCCGTTATACAAAGTAGTATAGATGGTCACGGTCCCGAAGTAGGAGTTGCAGAGTTAAATACCCTTGCTGATTTATTTGAAGGAGAGAGTTCCGATCTTGATGAGACATGGGACAAGGAAGAAGTTGTAGATATTTCTCAATCCAGTCAACCCGGACTTGAAATTAGCACAAATAATATTGAAGATACCGATAGCGAATTTGAAGATTTATTCTTCCAAGAAGAAGTTAACAAACAGCTGGAATCGACAAAGACGAGAGAAGAATTAAGTTTTGGTGAATTATTTGGTGATTTGATAGAAGAAGAAAATTCGGAAATACAAGACCGAGCTAGAGCTATTCCAAGTGTAGACATTCATGTTGATGCTACCCAAACACCAAATCATCTTACAATTCTACAACCCGAAAGTGATGAAGAAATAGAAGATGAGATCGGCGATTTATTAGAATTGAGATTTGATGATACTGGTAATACCGAAACATTAACCATAGTAGAAAATCTAGCAAGCGATGCTGAGTCAGTAGAAAATTTTGAACTAGCTTCTACCCAAGAACCAAGCTTTGACGATTTATTCATAGAAAACACAAATTTATCTCCTATAGAAGAAATTACGCCAAAAGCTTCGAGGGAAGAATCTAAAACGATTCAAGAAAATAAGGAGATCCCCTCTACCAATGGATTATTTGATGAACTTGAAGAAGTAGATATTGACGATAATTTATTAGAAAGACTACCTGAAATAGAAGAGACGCAACTCTTCTGGGATGATGAGGTAGAAGCAAATAAAGCAGATCTTGATTCCTTTGGTGAAGAAGATGCAGCCCAGCAGTTAGAAGAAATGCTATTTGCAGCAGTTGCAGAAGATATTTTTGAAGAGGAGCCTTCTTTAGAGTTAGAATCAGATGGCTTAGATTTGGAAGATTTGGATGTTAGCTTTCAGACACAAGAGCAAGATTTTGATTTCTTATTGCCACAAAACGGTAGCCATCTGCATTCGGGAGAGAAATCCTCAGCACCACCTCCTGAAGCGCTCGAATTTACTCCTGAATTTACTCATTCTTCACAAGAAAAGATACAAACAAACTTTGCTGAATCCGATCTCGAAGGTGTTGAAGAGGAAGAAAACACCTCTTTACCTTTCATACTAGAAGATTCACAAACAATTGATTTAACTGATGTTACTGTTGAGAGCGCAGAGAATTCTTTTGATTTGTCACAGGAATCTACTAACGATGATTTGTTGTCTGTAGATACTGCTTATGAAATAAGTTCTACAGAAATTTCTGAGTTGCTAGAAATAGATGAATTGATAAATATTCAATCGGAAACAATCGTTCAAGAAGAGGTCACTGATTTTGATTTTATCGATTCTCTAGATTCAGATAATAACATATCAGAAGATTTAGGATTAGTTTCTCTAGAGTCGGAGAATATATCAACCAACGAGCTAGGATTAGATTTCATCACAGAAGAATTTGAAGCGGTAGACGAATTAGAAGTAAGCGATCGCTTGCAAATTATTGACGAAAATTCCGAGCCAATAGAACAAGAATTTGAAGAAGTTTTTGAAAATACTCTTCAACTAGAAGAAGTAGAATCCAGTTTTGAAGAACCAGATATTTTTGCAAATTTTTTATCAGATGCTGAATTGGAAGAAGAAAGTTTCTTAGATATTCAAGATGACGATTTATCTAACTTATCGGCTCTGTTTGAGAATTCAGAACAGATGAGTCATGGTGCTTCTGTTCCAGTAACCAATGATGCGTCAGAGCAACCATTAAAGGAACCCTTAACACAGAAAGCAGAAACCTCAGAAATTCAAGGAACTGATTTTGCCGACTTGTTCTCGAATTTAGAGTTCGAGGAAGAAACTTTTATTCCACAAACCTCTGTACCAGAAACGCCGATTGAACAAGACACGGAAATTTTAGATACGCAAGCTGCACATTTAGCAGAGTTGTTAGCAGGGCTTGACCTTGATGATACATCTTTCATCATGGGTTCTACTTCTTCACAAGAAACAGAGTTAAATCCTCCAAAAGAGGAAGTTGCTCAACCAATCGAGCCATCATTGGATGATGAGTTTGCGGATTTACATAAGTTGTTGGAGGAAGAATTAGTCTCTAGTTTTGATTCTCCACAGAAATTAGAGGTAGAACAAGTTCCTCAGAAACAAGTTTCAGAAGTCAAGCCAGTTACACCAGTTGCTACCAAAGGAGATCTTGACATTCAGTTTCAGGAATTAGAAGAGATGGTGAAGGGAGATTTTCCTCCTCGCCCCTCTGTTGGTCGCACCCCTCGTTTTGAGCAACTCATGAAGGTTCCTGTGAAGCATTTGGATGACATGAGTAATCTAGTTGGGGAATTAGTAGTTAATCGTAACACGCTAGAACAAGACCACGAACGCACGCGGCAATCTTTGGATAATTTACTCCATCAAGTGCAGCAATTAAGCGATGTTGGCGCGAGAATGCAGGAATTATACGAGCGTTCTCTTTTGGAAGCTTCTCTGCTTGCTAGTCGCAAACACAACGGTTCTGCCATCTTGCAGCAACAAACAGATAGAGGTTTCACTGAACTGGAAATGGATCGATTCACTCCTTTCCACTCCTTGTCACAAGAAATGATAGAGTTAATTGTACGGGTACGCGAAGCAGCAAGTGACATCGACTTTGTGACAGAAGAAACAGAACGAGTTGCACGACAGTTCCGTCAGGTTACTAACCAACTTCAAGAGGGGATTACGCGAGCAAGAATGGAACCTTTCTCTGAGGTGAACATTGCTTTAGAGCGAGGAGTCCGCGAAAATGCTATTAAGTTGGGCAAACAAGCACAACTGAAAATTGAAGGAAAAGAAACTTTAATTGATAAGATGATTTTGGGGCATCTTCAAAGCCCTCTGAATCATTTGCTGAATAATGCGATCGCTCACGGTATTGAACGACCAGAAGTGCGCCAAGCCAATGGTAAACCCCCTACAGGAACTATTACTGTCCGCGCCTTCCACCAAGGAAACCAAACTGTTATCTCTGTCAGCGATGACGGTGCGGGAATCAACACAGAAGGAGTTAAAGCAAAGGCGATTGAGAAGGGCTTGATTACTGCAGAACAAGCAAAAACCCTGTCTCGCCTTGATATTTACGATTTACTTTTCCTACAAGGTTTCAGTACTGCTGAAAATATTGACGATATCAAGGGTCGGGGCGTTGGTATGGATGTCGTCCGTACCCGAATCAGTGAAATCCGAGGAACTATCAGTATTGATTCTACCATAGGAAAAGGAACGACATTTACTATTCGTCTACCTCTAACCCTGAGTATTTGTAAGGCTCTATGCTGTGTTTCCGACAAAGCACGGATTGCTTTCCCAATGGATGGGGTGGAAGATACTCTCGACATACCTGCAAAAAATATTCAGCAGGGTAATGATGGTCAAAAGTACATCATGTGGCGCGATACAATGCTGCCATTCCGACCTCTTAAGGAGATTTTAACCTTTAATCGTCTGCTCAGTCGCGGTAATGTTTACGGTGGAAACCGCGATGATGATACAATTTCTGTAATAGTCGTGCGCTCGGCAAGTACTCTTGTTGCTCTGCAAGTTGACTTAGTTCTGAACGAGCAGGAAATAGTTATCAAGCAATTTGAGGGACCTGCACCCAAACCCATTGGCGTTGCGGGTGCGACTGTGTTGGGAGATGGTCGAATTATGCCCATTGCTGACGTTTTGGAAATCATTGATATCTTCCAAGGAAGAACTTCCAAACAACGCGGACTCGGCTTTAGAGAACAGAAAACACCGACACTCACAGTTGAGACACCTGCTGTTAAGATCGATCCAACTGTTCTGATTGTTGATGACTCTATTACAGTAAGGGAACTACTATCGCTGACATTTAATAAAGCAGGTTATCGAGTAGAACAAGCACGTGATGGTCAAGAAGCATGGGATAAATTGCGCTCGGGTTTACCTTGCGACATCGTATTTTGCGATATTGAAATGCCCCGTTGCGATGGGTTAGAATTACTTTCTCGCATTCAGAAAGACCCCAGCCTCAGTAACTTGCCAATTGCGATGTTGACTTCACGAGGTGCAGATAAGCACAGACAAATGGCTATACAATTGGGTGCTAGCGGTTACTTCACCAAACCCTATCTTGAAGAAGCCTTGCTTGAAGCAGCTTCGCGGATGTTAAAAGGCGAAAATTTGGTTAACGGAGGCTGACCAGTGACCAGTGACCAGTGACCAGTGACCAGTGACCAGTGACCAGTGACCAAATTACTTATGTTTTATCCTACAACTACTAAGAGCAACCAAGTTGACGATTACCACGGAACTTTGGTTGCAGACCCCTATCGTTGGTTAGAAAATCCTGATTCTGAAGAAACTCAGGCTTGGATTGAGGCACAAAATCAAGTCACGTTTAGCTATCTTCAACAAATCCCTGTTAGAGAAGCAATTAAGCAGCGTCTTACGAAACTTTGGGATTATGAAAAGTATAGTATTCCTTTTAAAGAGGGCGATCGCTACTTTTATTTTAAGAACGATGGTTTACAAAACCAAAGCGTACTTTATACTTTAAAGACTCTTGAAGACCAACCAAAAGTTTTACTCGATCCCAATAAATTATCAGAAGATGGGACTGTTGCTCTTTCAGGAATAGCTATTAGTGAAGATGGACAGTTGTTAGCTTACGGGTTATCCTTTGCTGGTTCTGATTGGCAGGAATGGAAAATTAAGAATATAGAAACGGGTGAAGATTTAGAAGACCAGTTAAAGTGGATTAAATTTTCTGGAGCATCATGGACGCATGATGGTAAAGGATTTTTCTACAGTCGTTATGATGAGCCAAACGAAAAAACTAAATTAGAAGAAGTTAACTATTATCAAAAACTTTTTTACCATCAACTGGGGAAACCTCAATCAGAAGATAACTTAATTTACGAGCGGCGCGATCGCAAAGAATGGGGATTTAATGGTGACGTTACAGAGGATGGGCGTTATCTAATTATTTCAGTATGGGAAGGAACCAATCCTAAAAATTTAGTTTTTTACAAGGATTTAGCAAATCCCAATTCAGAAGTGGTAGAACTTATTCATGAATTTGAAGCGAGTTTTGGTATCATCGATAATGAAGATAATATCTTTTACTTGCAAACAGATTTAGATGCACCAAGAAGACGTGCGATCGCGATCGACATTAATAACCCCCAAAGAGACAATTGGCAGGAAATCATACCTCAATCTGAAGAAACTTTGCAAAGTATCAGCACAATCAACAATCAATTTATAGCGAATTATCTTAAAGACGCTCGCACTCAAGTCAAAATTTTTGAGATGACGGGTTCGTTTGTTAGAGAAGTTGAATTACCGGGAATTGGTTCTGCTGGTGGTTTTGGTGGGAAACGCAATGACACTGAAACTTTTTATAGTTTCACAAGTTTTACTGCACCGGGAACTATTTACCGCTACGATATGGTCAGTGGTAGAAGCCAGGTTTTTCGCGAACCAAAGGTAGACTTTAACCCTAACGAGTACGAAACAAAACAAGTTTTCTATAACAGTAAAGATGGTACGAGAGTACCGATGTTTATTACCCATAAAAAGGGAATTCAGTTAGATGGAAACAATCCTACATATCTGTATGGTTATGGTGGATTTAGTATACCTCTCACTCCTAGCTTTTCCGTTAGTAGCTTAATCTGGATGGAGATGGGCGGTGTCTATGCTATTCCTAATTTACGCGGTGGCGGTGAATATGGGGAAGATTGGCATCAGGCGGGAATGAAGCAGAACAAGCAAAATGTCTTTGATGACTTTATTTGTGCGGCTGAATGGTTGATTGCAGAGGGATATACCAAATCTGCTAAATTAGCGATCGGTGGAGGAAGCAATGGGGGATTACTTGTAGGAGCGTGTATAACTCAGCGTCCTGACTTATTCGGTGCAGCATTACCAGCTGTAGGCGTATTGGATATGTTACGCTTCCACAAATTCACTATCGGTTGGGCTTGGATTCCAGAATACGGTTCTCCAGAAAATCCAGAAGAGTTTCAGGTGCTGTATGCATATTCTCCCCTGCACCAGTTGAAAGCAGGTACAGTTTACCCAGCAACTATGATTATTACAGCAGAAAGTGACGATCGCGTAGTTCCAGCCCACAGTTTCAAATTTGCGGCTGCTTTACAAGCAGCCCATAGTGGCAATTCACCAGTTCTGATTAGAGTTGAAACCAAAGCAGGACATGGTGCAGGTAAACCAACTACTAAAAGAATTGAAGAAGCTACAGATGCTTGGGCTTTTTTAATTCGGACACTGGATGTACAAGCTGAAGTAAGAGTTTATTCATAAATAAATTATCCATCTTGTGGAACGTGAAGTAAGAGTTTATTCATAAATAAATTATCCATCTTGTGGAACGGGCGAGGACGCCCGTTCTATACTGGTGGCGGGCGGGACGCCCCGCAGTCGCCTCAACGGGGGGAACCCCCGCACGGCGCTGCTCTTCGCACCACAAGAGAACTGGATATGATGAAGATGTTGAGTTTGAAATTATACTGAATGGATAGGTGTTCTGATGAGTCAAATGAATTTTGATGCCATGAGTGATGCCGAATTGAAACGGTATTTTTTAGCAAATCGCCAAGATCGAGCCGTTCTTCAGACATATTTGGAAAGGTTCAGTCGGCGTCCAAAATCACTGATTGCAAGCCCAAGCGATCCTGATTTTGATGAAAAGATTCAAGCAGCTATTCGGCAAAAATTAGAAGCATCGCGTAGTAGCCAGCCAGATAACAATATAGTGGAACAGACTGAATAGGAAGTACTTGTGTTTTGCAAGCTAGAATAGTCTAACTTGTAGCAACACTAGACTTTATACTGAAACCTTATGAAACGTTCTGCTTGCCTTATCTTTAATCCTGTTGCAGGACAGGGTGACTCAGAGCAAGATTTGGCAATGATTCGGGCAATTTTAGAGCCAGAAATTGACCTAGATGTTCAAATAACAACTGAAGATACTTGTGCTGACGATTTAGCACGTCAAGCCATCGATCGCGGAGTCGATCTTGTCATAGCATCGGGAGGCGATGGGACTCTATCAGAAGCTGTGACTGCTGTTGTTGGTACTGAGGTTCCATTTGGGATTATTTCACGGGGAACGGCAAATGCTTTTGCTCATGCTTTAGGAATCCCTGATACTATCGATGCTGCTTGTAAAGTGATTTTGCAAGGAGTGACTCGGACTGTGGATGCAGCTTACTGTAACGGTCATCCAATGGTATTGTTAGCAGGAATTGGTTTTGAAGCTGACGCTGTGGAACGAGCAGACAGAGAAACAAAAAATCGGTTCGGAATTCTTGCATATATTCTGGCTGGAGTGCAAGAGTTACGAACAATGGAAAATTTTGATGTAGAAATTGAAACTGAGGACAAAATCATTAAAGCCACTGTAGCTGCTGTGACAGTGGCGAACGCTGCCCCTTCTACCTCTGTATTAGCACAGGGACCAGGCGGTATCATATTGGATGATGGGTTGCTCGATATGACAATTGTGGCTCCAGCAAATAAAGCAGGTGCGATCGCTGCAGCAATCCATCTTTTTCAAACCGCCTCTACAGGTAACGCTGCAAAGCGAAATGATATAGGTTACTTGCGAGCCAAACAATTTAAAATTAAAACAGACCCTCCTCAAAAGGTTGTTGTTGACGGTGAACTTTTAGGAACAACTCCTGTAGAAATTCACTGCATCCCTGCTGGTTTAACAGTTTTTGTGCCATCAGTGGCAGAAGAAAAACTTCCAGAAAAACTTGAGGGACTACCAAATCTGATAGTTGAGGAGAAAGGATAATGGTTAGTAGATAGTGGTTAGTCATTAGTTGTTAGTAGCTCTACAACTAACAACTAACCACCAACAACTAACAACTAACATTCCCAGGAGTATTGCATTGAAACTCGTGACTGAGGCAATTATTGCCGAAAAAATTCGCAGGATGAAGCAGCGAGTCAAGTGGCAAGACCCTGTTATTGTCGAACGGGGAATTGACCAAACCCGTTTATTTATTGACAATAGCGCATCTGACAATCCTGAATTCTCATTTTTAGTTGTTGGTGATAGTGGGGCGGGACCGCATTGGGGTTACAATCCCCAACGACAAATTGCTGAACTCATGCTTCCACACCATCAAGAAAGCAGTTTTATGCTGCATACAGGTGATGTGATTTATTTGGTGGGGTCAAGTGAGTTTTACCCAGATAACTTTATCAAGCCTTATCGCGAATTTATTGTAGGGGGAGAAAATCCTGAGAAGATAACCTACGATCGCATGGTGTTTCAACTGCCAATTCTACCTGTTCCGGGTAATCACGATTATTATGAGTTGCCGCTTTTGTTTGGATTAGTATCTTTGACAACATTGCCATTGCGGCGATTACTGGGGTCGGGTGTAGATCTTGATGTTGGTTGGCGTGGTTCGGGACACGGTGATATCTATGCGCGTGCTTTTCTCGATTACCTGAAAGGTCATATGATTCCGGGAGAGTTAAGCCGTCATCTCGACGAACATTATACAGTACAAACAGATACGGGACGCTGTTTGCGTTACCAGCCCAGTCATTTTACTCGCCTTCCCAATCGTTACTATACCTTTCGTTATGGTGGCATAGATTTTTTTGCACTTGATTCTAATACATTTAACAATCCACTTCCCCTTCCTAAAACTCAGGAGGGGGATGCGTTTCGCAAGGAATTAGAGTTACGCCGTGAGAGTTTGGAACAGGAAAAGATGCGGTTGATGGACAGTTCTCCTAAAGTGCTTGCTACCGATCCCCATCGCACGGAAAAACTCGATGATGTGCGAACGAATGTGTCCCAAATCGAGGAAATGATTGTTGATATTGATAAGCAACTTTCTACTCATCAAGAAATAGCAACAGATATTGAGCAATTAGAATGGCTAAAGCAGCGACTGATTGAATCTTGGAATTGTTCGGATGTCCGAGGGCGAGTGATTTACTTTCACCACCCTCCCTATGTAACAGAAGCAACAAAATGGCAACAAGCACAAACTTTAGCAGTTCGCCATCGCTTGCGGAATGTCTTAAGTGGAGTTGCTAGAGTCGTCGGTTCTAAAAGTGGCGATCGCCCTTTGGTGGATCTAGTATTAAATGGTCACGCACACTGTTTGGAACATCTTGAAACATTAGATCGAGACAGTGCTGATTTTGGCGTGCACTGGATTGTTTGCGGTGGAAGCGGGTATAGTTTGCGACGCCAGCGTCCTGAAGGAGCAGATTTGTATGAGGCGTTTGTCGGTAAAGAAAAGCAGCGATTGGTAGCGCGATCGCACTTATTTATTGGTCGTAACGGTCAAGGTTTGCAAAAGCGAAGACCTTACACTAGCTTGCGTATCGATGTTAAAGATGGTTGTCCTCCTAAGTTTATTGTCCGTACCTTTGTTGCTGAGTGGTATCAACGGCAATGGAATAACTACGAGGTTAAGCCTTTTGTGATTTAGATTCAAAATCTGAGCGGTACAACTTTATAGAGGTATTTCTTCTTCAAGCAAGATGTTATTGTCTGTTAAAGCAGAACAATAGCCATAAATATAGCTCATTAATGCAGTTATAGAACGCTGACCTAGATACATTCCAGGTCTTTGTTAAATCCTTTCTAAAAGCTCATAAATACTTTTCATAAGTGTAAGAGGTTGTTTGAAAAGTGGTTGGCTATGATTTTAATTACATTATTACCCCCCTTATTCCCCCCTTGGAAAGGGGGGAAATTGAATTTCTGGTTCCCTCTCCTTTGCAAGCGGGTACTACATTAACTACCTACCCCGCTCGCTGGGGAAATTGAATTTCTGGTTCCCTCCCCAATGCATCGGGGAGGGTTAGGGTGGGGTAAAAAAATATTTGATACATCAAGCATGACTTTTCAAACATCCTCTAAACTCTCTTTTAATCAATAAGATAGAAATTATTAAAAATATTTTCCGAATTTGCTGAGGTACAAATTTATTCGCGTCCATCTGCTACAGGCTGCGGTTCTTAAATTTCTTATATTGTGATACCGACAGCCAACTATTAATTAAAAAACGGGCGAGGACGCCCGTTCCACAAGATGGATTCTCCCCAAGATGGATGATTTATTTTTTTGAAGTTGCCAATAAGAGGACACTGGTTGAGAACGAGAGGAAGACTACTGCTGTTCTGGAGTGCTTTCTGATTGTGGAGATTCAATAATCTCAGGCAAAGTAGGAGGTACGTTGGGAGTAGGTTCAACAATAACCTCTGGTGCTGGTGTCTTATTTGCCCGTCGATTAAAGTATCCACTAAACCGCCCCTTTTTCTCTGGCTGAGGAGTCACTGTTTCTGGTGGAGTTGTTGGTTCCACTTTTGTTGTGGGCTCTGGCTGAGTTAAGGTTTCTGGTATAGTTGTTGACTCAGCTTTTGGTGCTTCTGGGGCTTGTAGTTCTACCGTAGCTTCTGGTTGTGGAGTTTCAATAATCTCTGGCAAAGTAGGAGGTTCGCTAGGAGGAGTTGGTGGAACAGTTGTTTTTGGAATTGGAGTGATTTCTGGACGATGCTTAAAGCGATTGAAAAACCCTTTCGATTTTGCTTTTTCTGGTTGGGCTTGAGGTATTTCCTGTAGTTCGGGTTCTGAAGTCGGTTGTTTTGGTTCCTCAACTTGTGTTTCAGGTGCTTTTTCTTCAGCACTAGGAATAGAAGTGGGAACGAGTTTTGGTTCGAGTTCGGGAACTACTGGTTTTGGTTCCTGTGGTTTGACTTCGGGTGCTTTCTCTACAGTAGGTACTGGGATTTGGGAGGGTGTCGGTTCGACAACTGGTGGCTTAGCTGTATAGTTGGGATCTACAATGGTGCGAACTTGGTCGGCTGAAAGTTCTCCTCGAACAATTCGAGAAAGTGTATCTTTACCTTTTGGATCGTAGGTAATTAATCGAGCAGTACTGTTGAAAACGTTTTTGACGGGATTTCCTTGCTCGTCTAAAAATTCTAGCTCTACCCAGTTCTTACCGGGCTTGAACCCTTTGAGATAGACTGACTGCCAACGGTCTAAAACAAAGCTTTCACCATTGACTGTGCAGCGAATACGCCAATCGGCGATCTCATCGTTGGGATTTTCTCTGGCAACCAAATGCAGAGGAGCGTTTGTTAAGTAAAAGTCAAGTAGAATTGGTTCTGCACCATAGTCGCCTTTCGGACGGCTGTAGGTTAACAATGGTTGTTTGGGATCGGGATTGTTACTGTCAGTCTTTGTAAATATATGGAATGTTGATTGAGCGTAAGCACCTTCGTTTTTGAAACTTTCATGCCAGGGACGGGAAGCAAAGATCCGTAGAGTATGGGTTCCTGGGGATAAATCTGGCAAAACTAGCGGTTTGTCTAAGTCGTAAACTGCTATGTAGGGTTCGTTATCGAGAATAACGTGTAAGTGGGGACCGAGATCCCATTTTGAATCTTTAAATATAGGTAAATCTTTAACCTGAAAGCGGGCTGTAACTGTATTATCTTGAAGGGTTTCGTTAGCTTTGGGAGCCACTATTGTCACTTGTGGCTGATAAATTTCCAGTGCTTGCCGCAGTTCTTGGATTGTTGCTGGTGGAGAAACTTCTGATATTTGCCCTGAAAGTTGAACTTTCTGCTGTGGGCTAGCGGTTGGTTCTTGGCTGACAGCTTTTTCACTGCTACCACAACTGGTCACATTTAAGACTAGTACGAGCGCTACGAACCATCTGAGGAGAACCGTTCCTGTCTTCTGCCACAAGTTCATGCGTTTCACCAAATAAGAGTTAAAAACCAAATTGTTCACTGGAAAATATAGCCCAAAAATGCTTCATTCCTGCACTTTCTCAGGCTTGAGATTGCGAGCGATAAGTCGGGTACGGCTTGCGCTTCGCTATCGCACGCTCTCTTTACACATCTCATTTTAGCTTCAAAAAAGTATTTAATTATACATATTTATTATTTTGATATTAATTTAATATTTTTTTAATTATTTTGGCGACCAATTAATTTAGATGGAAATCAAATTTCCCCATAGCTAATCCCCATTGCCCCTCAACAAGGAGGGGTCCCCGAGTTCCCCAATCCCCATTGCCCCTCAACAAGGAGGGGGCCCCGAGTTCCCCAATCCCCAATCCCCAAAATTAAAGTGCATTTTTCGTCTTTTTATGCTAGGAATATAATCTTTACAAATTGTGTCAGTTTGTAAAATAAATAAAGAAAGTATTGACTTTTTGTCCAATGCTTTGAACTTCAAAAGCAGATAACACGGTAGATTCGGGGATTTTGAATTATTGTTAAATTCTCTCTAACAAGGTAGGAGTTAAGCCTTTATAATTCAACGAGAAACCACTCTCCACAGATGGTCTTCATAGCTACTCCAGTTAACTGCTGGTTAGGAGCGAGAAAGCCAATGATGTGGTAATGATAGTTCCTCAATCCTTGTTAAGAGAGGAGGTCGAATGACGATTAGTCCTCCAGAGCGAGAGGAGAAAAAAGCAAGAGTCATAGTCGATAACGATCCGGTGCCAACCACGTTTGAACTGTGGGCAAAACCAGGACATTTCGACAGAGCTCTTGCTAAAGGTCCAAAGACAACAACATGGATTTGGAACCTACACGCGCTCGCCCATGACTTTGATACGCATACCAGCGACTTAGAAGACATCTCCCGCAAAATCTTCGCAGCCCACTTCGGTCACCTTGCCGTAGTGACACTCTGGCTGAGCGGGATGATATTCCATGGCGCTCGTTTTTCTAACTACGAAGCTTGGCTGAGTGACCCCCTCAATATCAAGCCAAGTGCCCAAGTTGTTTGGCCAATCGTTGGTCAACAAATTTTAAATGCCGATGTCGGTGGCGGATTCCGTGGAATCCAAATCACCTCCGGCTTGTTCTACATCTGGCGGGGTTGGGGTATCACCAACTCATTCCAGCTCTACTGCACAGCAATTGGTGGCTTGGTGTTAGCAGGTTTGTTCCTGTTCGCTGGCTGGTTCCACTATCACAAGCGTGCGCCAAAGCTGGAATGGTTCCAGAATGTTGAATCCATGCTGAATCACCACTTGGCAGTTTTGCTAGGTTGCGGTTCCTTGGGTTGGGCAGGTCACATCATCCACGTATCCTCACCTATCAATAAGTTGTTGGATGCAGGAGTGGCTGTTAAGGATGTACCTTTACCTCATGAGTTCATCCTGAACAAAGACTTGCTGATCGAACTATTCCCTGGCTTTGCCAATGGTCTAGCGCCATTCTTTACCCTGAATTGGGGACAGTACGCTGACTTCCTCACCTTCAAAGGCGGTTTAAACCCCGTGACTGGCGGTTTGTGGTTGACAGATAACGCTCACCACCACTTGGCGATCGCAGTCCTGTTCATCATCGCGGGTCACCAGTACCGTACTAACTGGGGTATTGGTCACAGCATCAAAGAGATTCTGGAAAACCACACTGGCGACGGTCACAAAGGTCTCTACGAAAACCTCACCACATCTTGGCACGCACAACTGTCAACCAACTTGGCAATGTTGGGTTCGTTGACCATCATTGTGGCTCACCATATGTACGCGATGCCTCCGTATCCGTACTTAGCAGTAGACTACGCAACTCAGCTTTGTATCTTCACCCACCATATGTGGATTGGAGGATTCCTGATTGTAGGTGCTGCTGCTCACGGTGCCATCTTTATGGTGCGTGACTACGATCCAGTAGTGAATCAGAACAACGTATTAGACCGCGTGCTTCGTCACAGAGATGCAATCATCTCTCACCTCAACTGGGTGTCCATGTTCCTAGGCTTCCACAGCTTTGGACTGTACATTCACAACGATACAATGCGTGCCTTGGGTCGCCCCCAAGATATGTTCTCTGACAAAGCGATTCAGCTGCAGCCAGTGTTTGCTCAGTGGGTGCAAAACCTCCACACAGTAGCGCCTGGTGCAACCGCACCCAACGCACTAGAACCTGTTAGCTATGCTTTCGGTGGCGGTATCTTGGCTGTAGGCGGCAAAGTGGCAATGATGCCAATTGCATTGGGTACGGCGGATTTCTTAATCCACCACATCCACGCATTCCAAATCCACGTCACTCTGTTGATTCTGTTGAAAGGATTCCTGTTTGCTCGCAGTTCTCGTCTGATTCCAGACAAGATGAACTTGGGCTTCCGGTTCCCTTGCGATGGTCCGGGTCGTGGCGGTACCTGTCAGGTGTCCGGTTGGGATCACGTGTTCTTAGGTTTGTTCTGGATGTACAACACCATCTCCATTGCAATTTTCCACTTCAGCTGGAAGATGCAGTCAGATGTCTGGGGAACCGTAGACTCAGATGGTGTGGTCAATCACCTCACTGGTGGTAACTTCGCTCAAAGCGCTATTACTATCAATGGCTGGTTGCGTGACTTCCTGTGGGCACAAGCTGTCCAAGTGATTAACTCCTATGGCAGTGCGCTCTCAGCTTACGGTCTCCTCTTCTTAGGTGCTCACTTTGTTTGGGCGTTCAGTTTAATGTTCTTGTTCAGCGGTCGCGGCTACTGGCAAGAATTAATTGAGTCGATTGTTTGGGCTCATAATAAACTGAAAGTAGCTCCATCCATTCAGCCTCGCGCTCTTAGCATCATTCAAGGTCGGGCTGTTGGTGTGGCTCACTACCTCTTAGGAGGAATCGCCACAACCTGGGCGTTCTTCCACGCAAGAATCATTTCATTAGGCTAAACATCAATAGAAATTTTGGATTTTGGATTTTAGGTTTTAGAGAAAATCCAAAATCGAAAATCCGAAATCCAAAATTATAAGTTGGTGGCTAAAGGTCAGAGGATTTTATCAAACCCATGGCAACAAAATTTCCAAAATTTAGCCAGGACCTCGCACAAGACCCGACGACACGTCGGATCTGGTATGCGATGGCTATGGGAAATGATTTTGAAAGCCACGATGGCATGACGGAAGAAAATCTTTA